>CBFGOU010000064.1:0-13224 GCA_965650445.1 uncultured Oxalobacteraceae bacterium
GATTCCGCCCCGGGCCACCAAGAACATCGTTCACGAAACGCCAACCATCATCGGTTGGCGTTTGTGTTTGTGGAGCTTGTAGTCCTCGTGTCCGGTCTATTTCCGGCCCGTCATCCTCCAGCCACACAACCATCCGAATCGTCCAACCGTCCAGAGTCAGCAATTTACAGGGTAAGCTCTTCACAATAGATTTTGTGACGTGTGCAATTTGTAAAGTCCATCGGGCATGGAAGGTGGTCTGCTGACTGTGTGAAGCCGTCGTGGACTTTCCAGTTACGGAGCTTAAGCCCCACTTCGGTTGCCGCGCGATTTCATCGAGGACACCCTATCGGGCCGGAATGGTGAACGTTCCGTCGGGATACAAATCGCACATAAACTCCACGAAGGCCCGGACTTTGGGACTCTGCAAACGGCGCGACGTATGCAGCACCCAAAGTTCCACCTCATCGCTGGCGATGCCCCATGTCACCAGCGCCCCTGTCTCCAGCAGATTCCCAACCAGCGACTGCGGCAGCATGGCCGCTCCGGCGCCGGCGGCGATGGCATCGCGAACCATCAGCAGCGATGACAACCGTAAGACCGGCCGGGGTAGGACGGTGAACTGACCGTTACGGACCGGCCAGACATCGCCTTCGCGATAGGTGGGAGTAACCACGGCCGGCACCGGAAACGGTTCATCGCCACGCCCCTTCGGCATCTGAATGGATGGCGCGGCCGCCAGCATCATACGGTCCCTGGCAAAGCAGCGGCCGACCAGGTTGCTGTCCTTGGCCGGATTGATGCGAATGGCGACGTCGAAATGCTCATCGATCAAATTGACCAATCGGTCCTCCGCCACGACTTCGATTTGCACTTCCGGATAGCGCGCCAGAAACCGGGCGGCGATCCACCCCAGTGCCATCTGCGAAAACAGCAGCGGCGCCGCGATGCGCAGACGGCCGCGTGGCGTGGCAAGGCCATCCCGCGCCGCCGCCACCGCTTCGACAAGCTCATGCATCGCCCCCTGCGTCCTGCTCAGCAGCAGATGGCCGGCTTCGGTCAATTCCAGGCTGCGCGTGCCGCGCTCGATCAGACGAATGCCCAGCGCCTCTTCGAGATCGGCGACGCGCCGTGACAGCGTCGCCTTGGACCTGCCGCTGGCGCGGCTGGCCTTTCCAAAACCGCCGTGCGCGGTGACCAATTGGAAGTCTCCAAGAGCATTCAGATCCATTGTGTCTCATTTTTAAAACGAAGTGTCCATATTTTAGAGTCTTCGCAAGTTATTTGAAACCCTTTACTGTGTGGTCCATACCAACCCGACATCCAAGGAATTTTTATGAATACCGCACGCGCATTACTGTTGACCGAATACGGCGGCCTCGAAGCCATCAAGGTTTCTTCCATCGACGCGCCAGTGGCGGGACCGGGCCAGGTATTGGTCCGCGTTTACGCCGCCGGTGTGAATGGGCTGGACTGGAAGGTCCGCGAAGGCTATGTCCGCGATGCCTTCCCGCTACAACTGCCGACCATCCTCGGCATTGAACTTGCCGGCGTGGTGGAGGCCGTGGGTGCAGATGTCACCCGACTGCGCAAAGGCGATCGAGTGATGGGCTCGCTTGGCGGCTTGGGGGCTTATGCCGACTTGGTCGCGGTGAATGAAGCCAATCTTGCCCTGGTACCCGACTCGCTCGACTTCGTGCAGGCCGCAGCCCTTCCCGTCGCATCGGTGGCGGCGTGGCAAAGCCTCCACTTCGCTGGCCCGATCCGTGCTGGCCAGCGCATCCTCATCCACGGCGCGGCGGGTGGCTTGGGCGGCTTCGCAGTGCAGTATGCGCATCAAGCCGGCGCCGTGGTGTATGCCGCCGCACTCGACAGCCATATCGCGTATGTCCGCAGCCTGGGTGCTGATCACGTCGTGGCCTACGACAAGGAGCAATTTGAGGGCGCTATCTGCAACATCGACCTGGTGCTCGACTATATCGGTGGCGAAGTGCTGAGCCGTTCATGGTCGGTGCTAGCCGAAGATGGCGCCGTCGTCAGCACCGCATCACCAGCCATCCTGGCGAACACCCCGGCCGGGCGTCGCGGCCTCTGGTTCATGAACACGCCGGACGCCGCGCGGCTGCAAATCATCGCCGAGGACGTGGCGCGCGGACGCTTGCAATCCAAGGTCCGCGTCGTTGTGGATTTCGACGAACTGCCTGCGGCAATCGAGCGCAACCGCCTTCAGCCACAACTCGGCAAGACCGTAGTGAAGTTTTTCAACTAAGTACCCAGACAACTAAACCCTAAGCCAAGGAGTAAATATCATGACTATTCTCGTTACCGGTGCGACCGGCAATGTCGGCCGCCAAGTGGTCGAACAGCTCGTTCAACGCGGCGCCAATGTACGCGCGCTTGTCCGCGATATCTCGAAGGCCAATTTCCCGGCGGGTGTCGATGTGGTCCAGGGCGACCTGCTCGATGTCGACTCGCTGCGCAGCGCTTACTCGGGCGTCTCGACGCTGTTCCTGCTCAACGCAGTGGTGGCTGACGAGTACACCCAGGCGCTGATCGCGCTCAACGTGGCGCGCGAGGCCAGCATCAAGCGCCTTGTTTATCTATCGGTGATACACAGCGATGTCTACGTGAACGTTCCGCATTTTGCGGTCAAGTTCGGCGTGGAGCGCATGATCGAGCAGATGGGGATGAACGCAACCATCTTGCGCCCCGCCTACTTCATCAGCAACGACTTGACGATCAAGGATGTGGTGAGCGGATATGGTGTCTATCCGATGCCGATCGGCAGCAAGGGGCTGGCGATGGTCGATACGCGCGATGTTGGCGAGGTTGCGGCCATCGAGCTCCTTCGCCGCGAGCAGGCCGTCGATCCGCTGCCGCTGGAGCGCATCAACCTGGTCGGCCCCGACACGCTGACCGGCGCCGATGTGGCCGCGATCTGGAACGAGGTGCTGGGGCGCCCGGTCACTTATCCGGGCGACGACACCGCCGCGTTCGAGCAAAACCTGCGGCAGTTCATGCCGAGCTGGATGGCCTACGACATGCGCCTGATGAGCGAGCGTTTCCTTAGCGAAGGGATGGTTCCGGAAGCCGGGGACCGCGAGCGACTGACCGCGCTCTTGGGCCGCCCGCTCCGCTCCTATCGCGAATTCGCCGTCGGGATCGCGGCCTTGCCCTGACCGCTCTAAGCGTTATTCTCCGCTCTGCGCAGTCCGCAGGCGGGGATATTGCGGCAGCCCCCGATCGACCGAATTCATGAAAAATGGCTGCGCGCCGGAACAACCTTTATGGCGCGCTTTTGTGGGCGTCATTCTTGCTCGGCGTTGGACTTGAAAATCCTTGTGTCGGTGGTTCGATTCCGCCCCGGGCCACCAAGAATTCTTTAGGGAAAACGCCAACCCGTGCAGGTTGGCGTTTTTGCTTCTGAAGCAGAAAGTCTTTGTGTCGGGTCATTTCCAGTACAACTTCCGACCTCCAAACGAATCGTCGAACTGCCCGTCGCCTTAAGTTCGGGTCGCGACAGAAATATCGCGGGCCTCGACACTCTTGTTGGAACGACTGCATCGCACGGGGCCGCGCGCGCTCGTTATTTGGAGAGTTGCGGAAACAATGAAAAATCCGGCAGCGGATGAACCTGCAATTCGACCTCGTTACCGATGCTGAAAATGGACGCCTTCGATCCATCGAATGCCGGCCAGGCCGGCAAGCCCTTTCCGTTCGGACTACCCGTGCGCGCGAAATTGACCAGGGTATCGGCAAGTCTCGTTGCCAACTGCCGATCTGCCGGGGTCCAGGTGCGCGCTTCCGCGTCAAGATTGTCGAACAGGTAGCGGATTTCCGCGCCATGGCCTGCTCCACAGCCGTAGTTGCAAGGAGTCGAAGGCGCTGCGGGATGGTGAGCAAAGAAGTAGACATACGATTTGGACCGCCCGTATTTCGCTTGAAGCGCTGCCCAATACGTCATGCGCCATCCCCACCAGTCATTGGTAAGCTGATCGATGGAGGCTTTTGCCTGGGAATCGGTGGTGCCAGGATAGGCTGCCAGCAGGCGTTCGGATGGCGCATAGCCCAGCAGATTTGTCACCAGCTCGCGGTGCCTGGCCGCCTTGAAATCGCTTGTGCCCAGGATCTCCGGAGCCAGATCCTTGCCCTCCTCGGCGTTCCATCCGACCAGCAAGGGAACGTCATTGTGACGGTGATTGCGATATATCGTGGTCATATCGTCGCGCAGCAGATGTCCATCGATTGCTGTGCGCGGCGACCATGCAGGCTTCTGCAAGTCCTTGACGCTCATCTTGCGCAGCGCCGCCAGATGTTCCGCGCCGACGGCCTTGGCGACAGCCAGTCCATTCGCTTCGGCGGCAGCCATCCGATCGTACCGGCTGTCCTCCTCGGCACTGATGGGCATGCCGTCATTACCACTCTCGGCGACGGCGCGCTGAAATAGCCCCTTCGCCAGTGGTGACGCGGTCAGGAGCGCGACCGAAACACCGCCTGCGGACTCGCCCATAATCGTCACGCGCTCAGGATCGCCACCAAAAGCGGCGATGTTGTTCTTCACCCAGCGTAATGCTGCGATCTGGTCGAGGATGCCCTGATTGGCGTAGGCGCGGTCTGGCGACTCTGCCGAAAGTTCCGGGTGCGCAAAAAAACCAAATATGCCGAGACGATAATTAATCGTAACGACGATCGCTCCGCGCTTGGCGAGATTGGCACCGCTGGACCCGGTGCCCGCGCCCGTGCCGCCGAAAAAGCCGCCCCCATGAATCCAAACAATGACGGGAAGTTTCCTGGCTTTTTCAAGCGTCCAGATGTTGAGATATAGGCAGTCTTCACTTTTGGGATCCGGAACCCAGTCCACGGTCTGTGCACATGCCGGAGAAAAGCTGCGCGCTTGCCTGACTCCTTTCCAGGGGACGACGGGTTGCGGCGCCCGCCAACGCAGATCTCCGACAGGTGGCGCTGCGAAGGGAATACCGAAATAGGTTTTCAGCGCGCCAGCTTGTGAGCCGACGATGTGGCCACCGGTGACTTTCACCGGGCTTGTCAGCTGGGCGGCATGCCCCAGCGGGGCCGAAAAGGCCAGCAGGGCTGATGCGGCCAGGCAGATCGCACGAAACGGCATCTCCATTATTTCTCCTTTAGTTTGGAACGACTGCGGATGGCGGATAGTCGACATTGCTGAACATCAAATCACACAAAGCCGCGTGCGCTCCATATACCGGCTTGATGGCGGCCGGTTCGATGGAGAGCGAGGCCTTGTTTTCAACCAAAAGCCGCTGGCTGTTCAAGTGCCTGGCAGGCGCACCGCTGGCTGTCGTTGCATTTTCCGCAAGGAAATATAATATATCATTGCCTCGGCGCCAAGAAAAATTACTATCAATACACGTGGGGTAAGACGCGCCTGCTAACTGCCTGGCCTGTGGTCCGCCGTCCACGCCAGCATCTTGCGCGATCCGGTCAGTCCAATTAACATATTGGTCAGACCAGTGATTTACCCATCAGCGACTCCGCGGGGCAACATTTCGAGCTTGCCTAACCCACCTTAACGGAACCACCTCCATGCAAAGGTCCCTCCCATCGTTTGGCCGTATCAGGGCCGCACTGCTTGGCGCCACCCTGCTCTGGCTGGCCACCGCCGCGCAGGCGGCCCCACAGCAAGCCGATTCGGGCGCCGAACGGCGCTTCAACTTTACCGGCCGCCCAGTGCCTGGGGCCGTCAGCGTGACCCTGGACAGCCGCGACGGCGCCCCGCTGTACGATGCGGCGAGCGGCTTCGGCTTCGTCAATCAGACCGGCGCACTCCCGGCCCGGATCGTGCATACCGCGGAGATCCGCGCCGATGCAAACGGCTTTCAGATCAGCGAACCGCGCTTCGACGGCGACGCCAGCAGCGATCACTACAACAACTACGGCATGGCATTCCGCGTGAAGGCCGCTCCGGGCGCCTATGCGATCGCCGTGCGCACCACGTCCGACGCCGCCGATACCATCGTGTCGGTCAGCGGCATGCAGGCCAGCCGCCTGAATCCGGGCGTGTTCTGGGACGCGGCCAGCCTGCTGCCCAACCGGACCAGCGCCAGCTGGCAAGGAAAGCAGTGGTCCTACCGCTACGTCAACGGGCGCGAGTACATCGACATTGAAATCGAGCCGCGCAAACCCGACGTGCCTGTCGGCGTCGCAGAGATTTCCATTACCCCAATCGTGGTCCAGCCACGCCCTGCCAATGCCCTCCCCAGCATCTATACCCTGGGCGATTCGACCGTCAAGTCGTACACCTTCGACGAAGCGCCCATGAGCGGCTGGGGGCAGGTGTTCGACCAGCTGTTTGACCTGCGCCGCGTGCGTGTGGTGAACTATTCGATGGGGGGACGCTCCTTCCGCAGTGCGTACGCGGAAGGCCGCCTGAACGACCTGCTGCTCGATGCTCATGTGGGCGACACCATACTGATCCAGTTTGGCCACAACGACGAAAGCCTTGACGAGACGCGCCGCTTTGGCCGTGGCGCCAGCGAAGCCATGTACCAGGCCATGATCCGCGAGGTCTACCTGCCGGCGATCCGCGCGCGCGGCGTGGTGCCGGTGCTGGTCACGCCGATGTCGCGCGTGAACGGTGCGCTCAAGCCCGGCGAATCCTATGTGAACTCATTCCAGAAGAGGCGCTTCCCGGAGCTGATGAAGGCCATCGGCGCTGCCGAAGGCGTCGCCGTGGTGGACCTGAACAGCCGCAGCGTGGAGTATTACAACCAGGCCGGCGAGGCCGCCATCAGCGCCATGATCATGTCGATCGAGGCTGGCGAAACGCCCGGCAAGACCAACGACGGCAGCTATGCCAACGGCCACCCTGCCAACAAGCTCGATGGGACCCACTACAAGGAAGCGCTGTCCAAGCAGTACGCGCGCATGGTGGCGACCGAGCTGGTCCGGCTGGGCAAGGCGGGCGACCGCACGGCCGCCGCAATCGCCGCATACTTGCGCGCCCCCGTGAAGGCGGCCATCGACACCAATGACTGGTCGGCCGTGCACCCTGAAGTCGCGCGCGACATCGTCAGCGGCGCGAACGCCTACTACCGTAACCAGATCGAGAAGCTGCTGCAGCTGGGCGCACTGCGCACGGACGCGAACAGCAACTTTCACCCCCAGGCCATCATGTCCACGCGCGAGTTCATCGGGGCCCTGTGCATGCTGATGCGCATACCCTGTGCCGGCCTGGCGGGCTATGGCGACGGTCCTTTGCGCCGGGAGGCGATGGGCGCAATCCTGTATGACGCCTATCGCGCCAGGTTCCGCGCCAAGCCTGCCTATATGACGGACTACAACGGCAGAACCGTGGTTCCAGGCGCACCCGGCTATGACCCCAACCTGGACAGCGGCGCGCAGGGCGCCATGTACTATCCGCTGGTGCGCTGGACACAGCTGAGCGATTCCGGCGAAGCCGATCCGGTCTACGCGGACAAGCTGCGCGAAGCGTATGAACTTGGCCTGATCCGCTCGGAATCGGGCATCGCCCGCGGCCGCATGGTCAACGGCCGGGCGCTCGAACCGAAGGCGCTGGTTAATCGCGGCAAGGCGGCCAAGGCGCTGTACTTCATGTGGCTGCTGGCGCAGCCGCCCAAGGCGGAAAACGATGTGATTGCCGAACCGGCCGAGTAAGCGCCGGCCGGCGCGGCCGCGCGCTTATCACAGCCGCTTCAAGCAATACCTGCAACACTTCCACGGCGTCGCCTCGCGCCATCGCGCCACCTACCCGGGTTGGCGCCGGGCGCGCGATGCGCAGCGCATCGGCTCACCCGAGGCGCTGCTGTTCCTTTCGGGTCGCGTTCTCATTTTAAAGATGTGCCCGGTCGTGTTATGATCTCGGGAAATTACATCACAATATGATATAAATTCCCATGTCCTCTCCTGCCCTGGGCAAGGCCGATTTCGCGGCTTTGTCTGAATTCCGTTACCAGATGCGGCGCTTCGAGCGCTTTTCCGAAAACGCCGCGCAATCCGAGGGCATCACGCCCCTGCAGTACCTGCTCCTGCTGCACATCAAAGGCTACCCGGGCCGCGACTGGGCCACCGTGGGGGAACTGGCCGAACGCCTGCAAGCCCAGCAGCACGGCGTGGTGGCGCTGCTGAGCCGCTGCGAAGCGGCCGGCCTGGTACGGCGCCAGCCCAGCGCCGTTGACCGGCGCCGCGTTGAAGTACACCTGCTGCCTGCCGGCGAAACTGTCCTGTCGCGGCTGGCCGCCATCCATCGCGCCGAGCTGCAATCGCTGAGCGGCGTCTTTATCATTCCCAACCTGCCCGACCAACCATGACCCAATACGACGCACGACGCGACTTCAACGGCGATGACCGTCTCTTGCCGATTGCCGCCATTGCCGCCCTCATCGGCGTGCTCAGCACCGGCACCGCCTGGCTGCTGCTCCATGCGATCCACCTGTTTACCAACCTGTTCTTCTTCCAGACCCTGTCCGATGCCTTTCATTCACCGGCGGCCCACACGCTGGGGGCCTGGGTCATTGCCGTGCCCGTCGTTGGCGGCCTGATCATCGGCTTGATCGCGCGTTTTGGTTCCGAGCAGATCCGGGGCCACGGCATCCCCGAAGCCATTGAAGCCATCCTCTTCAACCGCAGCGCCATGTCGCCCAAAGTAGCGTTGCTCAAGCCGCTGGCGTCCGCCATAGCGATCGGCAGCGGCGGCCCGTTCGGCGCGGAAGGCCCCATCATCATGACCGGCGGCGCGGTAGGCTCCTTGCTGGCCCAGCATTTCCACATGAGCGGCGCGGAACGCAAAACCTTGCTGGTGGCCGGTGCCGTGGCCGGCATGACGGCCGTGTTTGGCACGCCCGTTGCGGCGCTGTTGCTGGCGGTGGAATTGCTGTTGTTCGAACTGCGGCCGCGCAGCCTGCTGCCGGTCGCCATCGCCTGCACGGTAGCGGGCTTCCTGCGTCCGCTGATCATGGACGCCGGCCCCCTCTTCCCGCAGCAATCGCAGGCACTGCTGCCCGCAGGGCTGCTCTCTTGCGCGGTCGCGGGCGTGCTGTGCGGCGCGCTGGCATGGCTGCTATCGACCGCGCTCTACCGCATCGAAGATGGCTTCCACAAGCTGCCGGTGCATTGGATGTGGTGGCCGGCGCTCGGTGCCCTGGCCATCGGCATCGGCGGCTATTTTCAGCCGCGCGCCCTGGGCGTGGGCTACGACGTGATCGGCGATCTGCTGCAAAATCATCTTGCCGTTGGTGTCGTCGTCAGCCTGCTGTTCGCCAAGGCAGTCATGTGGCTCATTGCGCTGGGCTCAGGAACATCTGGCGGCGTGCTGGCGCCGCTGCTGATGCTCGGCGCCGGCCTGGGCGCGCTGCTGGCCCCCTACCTGCCCGGCGGAGACCCGTCGATCTGGCCGCTGGTATGCATGGCAGCGACCTTGGGTGGCATGATGCGGGCGCCTATCATGGCAACCGTGTTCGCCTATGAGCTGACGCACGATGCCAACGCCCTGCTGCCGGTGCTTGCGGCGTCGGCGGTGGCGTATGGGTTTACCGTCATTACCATGCATCGCTCGATCCTGACCGAAAAGATAGCGCGCCGGGGCCGTCACATCTACCGCGAATATGGCATCGATCCCCTCGAACGCCACAGCATCGAGGAAGTGATGAGCGCCGTGCCGGACGCCGTCGAGGCCGACGCACGGGTGGCCGACGTCCTGGAGTCGCATTTTGGCGCGGCGCAGCGCTACCGCGCGTATCCGGTGACGCGCAACGGCGCAGTGATTGGCATGCTGGACCGTGCAACCCTTGAAACCCCGGGCCAGACGGCCGTCCATGTGGGCGATCTGTATGGGGTGAACGCGCCGATCGTCGCGCTCCCCGGTGAAACCTGCCGCACCGTGGCCATCCGGCTTGCCGTGCACGGCCTCGAACGCGTGCCGGTCGTGGCCGATGCCGCCAGCCGCCGCCTGGTCGGCGTGGTCAGCCGCAGCGACTTGATCAAATCCACACTGATTCTGCACGATGAGGAAAACACGCGTCACCGGTTCCGCCGCATCTCGTTACGACCGCGCGGGCCGGCATGACGCGGGGAGCGGTCGCGGGCCATGAACGCGATCGCTAAGGCAGCGGTCTGCATCGACCGCGCGCAACCTGAATCAGGCGCAGGTTGCGCAGATAGATGGCCAGGCCCAGCGCTTGCCCGACAATGAACACCGGGTCGCCACGGTAGGCCGCGTAGACGAGCAGGGTCAGGCCGCCCGCCAGGCTGAAATACCAGAACGCCACCGGCACGACGCTTTTTCTGGCGCGCTCGCTGTGTATCCACTGGATCACGAAGCGCATCGTGAACAAGCCCTGTCCCAGAAAGCCGACCGCAAGCCACCCGGCCTCCGTCATATCGCCCCCATATCAAAGACGCCTCGCAGCTCGCCGGTCCGGCACATTTTTGCTGGCGGGCGCGCAATCGCCGAGTACGAAATGAATCAGATAGGGCTCGTTGCGCGTGGATTCGTAATAGGTACGCGTCAGCATTTCCGTGAGGATGCCCGTGCTGACAAACTGGACGCCGACGACCGCCAGCATCACGCCGAGGATCAACAAGGGCCGGTGGCCGATGTCCGCATGCTCGACCAGCTTGATCCAGCCTAGCCACGCAAGAATCAGGAAACCGGCCACGCCGAACAGCAGGCCAATGCGCCCGAAGAAGTGCCCCGGCTTGGCCAGGTAGCGCATGAAAAAATGCATCGCGAGCAAATCGAGAATCACCTTGAACACGCGCGAGAGCCCATAGTTTGATTTCCCATGGACGCGCGGGAAATGACTGACCACTTCTTCACCGATCCGGTCGGGCGAAGTGATGGTGGCCATCCACGTGGGGATGAAGCGATGCATTTCGCCATACAGGCGGATTTGCCGGACCACCGAGGCGCGGAAGATCTTGAGCGAGCAGCCGTAGTCGCGCAGCTTGATGCCGGTGACCCTGGCGACGATGCGGTTGGCCAGCCACGACGGAACCTTGCGCAGCCAAAGACTGTCCTGCCGGTGCTTGCGCCAGCCGACCAGGAGGTCGAGGTCTTCATCGAGCAGGCGCCGCACCATGCGCGGCAGGTCCTGCGGATGGTGTTGTAGGTCGCCATCCATGGTGGCGATAATCGTTCCCCTTGCCACGTCGATCCCCGCCTGCAGCGCCGCGGTCTGGCCGAAGTTGCGGCGCAGGACAACTGCGCGCACATGCGAGGGGTAGGCGGCGACCGCCTGCCTGAGCCGCAATACCGTCCTGTCGCCGCTGCCGTCGTCTACCACGATCAGCTCCCACGGCCATTCGACGCCCCCGAGCGCCGCAAGGACCTGCTCGACCAGGGGCGCGATATTGTCTTCTTCGTTAAATACCGGAACGATCACGGACAGCCGGTGTTCCGGCTCCTGACCATTTTCAAAAGTGGTGGCGCGAATCAGCATTGGTGGCGACGGGTGGTTGGTCAATCAGCAGGTTGGGCACATTGTCGTGTCGCCGCTGCGCCCTTCATTGGAGGTGCGTCAAGTCCACCCCTGCATTTCTTTGTGTCAGCTCGCAATGGCGACTCCTCGATGCTGATCAAAATCCCGCCATCGACAACTCCCTATCCTGTCGTTTCAGCCGGACCGGATCGGCGTGTTCGCGTCACTGACGGAGATCGTGAATGCAGGGACAGACCATTAGCAGGCGACACAACAAGCCCCAGGCAGGCGCGTGGGCCGTGCTGCTGCTCGTCCTGGCCGCGCTGACGCTCTACCGCGCGGCAATCGCGCACCATGCCCTTCCGCTCTATCAGGACGAAGCACAGTACTGGGTCTGGTCACGCATGCCCGACTGGGGTTATTACTCGAAGCCGCCGATGGTGGCGTGGGTGATCCGTCTGTTCAGCGGCCTCGGTGATGACGAACTCAGCGTGCGCATGGGCAGCCTGCTGCTGCATCCGCTGACGGCGCTGCTGGTGTATGCGCTCGGGCTGCGCATGTTCGACGCACGCACCGCCATCATTGCCGCACTGCTGTTCATCAGTCTGCCGCTGGTCGGATTCAATTCGCTGTTCATGACCACCGATGCGCCCTTGTTCTTTTTCTGGGGCATGGCTGCGTATGCTTTATGGAATTGCCTGGACCGCAATCGCTGGCGCGACTGGCTGCTGCTCGGCATCGCAACAGGGCTGGGGCTGCTGTCGAAGTATTCGATGGCCCTCTTCGCCGTCTCGGTGGTCCTTGCGCTGTGCCTGCCGCACTATCGCCGCCACTGGCGCAACCCTCGGCTTTACGCTGCCGCCGTGTTCGCGTTCCTGATTTTTCTGCCTAACCTCTGGTGGAACGCGCGGATGGATTTCGTCAGTTTCCGCCACACTGCCGAAATTTCCCAGCTCGACCGCGACCTGTTCCATCCCGCGCGGCTGGCTGAATTCGCCGGCGCGCAGTTCGCCTGCATGGGGCCGATCGCCTTTGCTTTCCTGCTCATGGCCCTGGCGACGCCATCGGTATGGCGCGACCGCCGGCGTGGCCTGCTTGCAGCCCTGACGCTGCCGTTTCTGACAGCGATCTCGCTGCAGGCGCTGCTCGCCAGGGCCAACGCAAACTGGGCCGCACCAGCGTATTTCGCCGGCACCCTGCTGGTGGCGGCACAACTGGTGGCACAGCAGCGCCAGCGCTGGTGGATCGCCATGGCCGTGCTGAACCTCGCCTTGCTGTCCGGCTTCTATCACTATCACAGCATCACCGATGCGCTGGGCATCAAGCTTACCCGTAAGAACGATCCCTATTCGAGGCTGCTGGGCTGGCCGCAAGCTGCGGGCGAAGTCAGCCGCGTCCTGGCAAGGCATCCGGAGGCCCGGCTGGCAAGCCTTGACCGGGGCGAATATGCCTTGTTGCGCTACTACGTGCGCCCCCACCCCGACAGCATGGGCATTTGGAATCCCGACCGAAAACGGCAACATCACTTTCACCTGAGCGCGGACATCGCCCAGGCGCGCGGCGCCAGCTTCATCATCGCGACGACCCATCCACTGGATGCCGGCGCGGCACGGTCATTCGAGCAATGGGAAGCGATCGGGCCCGTCAGCGTGCCGCTGTACCCTGATTATCAGCTGAGGCTTTATCTGTACCGCGGCAATTGCTTCCGGGGATACCAGCGATGAGCGCATGGTTGCGCCGCTACGGCGACGTGGTGCTCGCCTTCGTATTGCTCCTCGCCTTCACCGGCTGGCCAGAAGTCGAGCTGCGCCTGGCAGCACCTTTCTATCGG
>CBFGOU010000065.1:0-13196 GCA_965650445.1 uncultured Oxalobacteraceae bacterium
AATATGGCCGGCGAGGCCTCGCACAAATGGACCCATGGCGGGCGAAATGTGAACGAATTGGAAGGTTGCGGGTCTAAGCCGATGATTACACGTGGCAGGCTCTTTTCCATGCATATTTCCAACTTCATTCGCGACCACATTCAACCCATCCTCCTTGAGTGGGACCGCGTGGTGGGTGGTCTTCCCGCAGCAGCGCCCTTGAGCGTGGCCGCGCTGCGCGATCATGCCGAGGAGATTCTGCTGACGATCGCCGCCGATCTGGAGCGGGCCCGGACAGCCTCCCAGGAAGAGCGCACATCCCCGGACCAGGGGCCAGCGCCGAGCGGCAACAGCTCGGCGGGCCAGCACGGTTCAGAGCGCGTTATTGAAGGCTTCAGCGTCAGCGACGTCATGTCCGAATACCGCTTTCTGCGCGCCAGCGTCGCGCGCCTGTGGGCCCGCGAGCAGGCCGTCGCGTCGCAGTCGCCTGATTGCGCTGACCTGATCCGCTTTAACGAAGCGGTCGACCAGGCCCTGACCGAATCGTTGACCGAGTACTCCGATGCCAAGGAGCGCCGCAGCCGCCTCTACGACACCCTGCTGTCGGTCTCCCCCGACCTGAGTTTTATCGTCAATACCGAAGGCCAGCTCATCTATGGCAACCCGGCCCTTGCCAGCGAATTCGGCGAATCGCTGAGCATATTGAAAGGCAAGCGTCTCACCGACACCAACGGCCACAGTTACGAGCAATTCGAGGAACACGTGCGCCTGGTTGCGCGCTCGAAGTCCACTGCGCTCGGCGAAATATCGCGCAAGCGCCGCGGTGAATGCGTGACCTACGAGTATCTTCTGGTTCCCGTCCTCGACGACAAGCAGGAAATCGAAGCGGTGGCGGGCATCGCCCGCGATGTCACCACGCGCAAGGCGGTGGAAGACAAGTACAAGCGCAGTGCGCAATACGACGACCTGACCGGCCTGCCCAACCGCCACCTGTTCCGCGACCGCCTGCATCATGAAATGAAGCGCGCCGACCGCATCCACTTGCCGCTGGCATTGATGTTCGTCGACCTCGACGGCTTCAAGCAAGTGAACGATTTGCTCGGCCACGCGGTTGGTGACGAATTGCTGCGTGAAGCGGCTGCGCGCATCCGCCTGTGCGTAAGGGAAACCGACACCGTGGCACGGCTGGGCGGCGACGAATTTACCGTGATCCTGACCGAAATTCGCGATATGCCTCATGTGAAAATCCTGGCGCAGCATATACTCGACGAATTGGCACGCGCGTTTTTCTTGGCCGGACGCAAGGTGTCCGTCTCGGCCAGCATCGGTGTCGCCCTGTACCCGAACGACGCGGTGGCCCAGGATGAACTTCTGCGGCACGCGGACCAGGCCATGTACGCCGCCAAGCAGAGCGGGCGCAACCGTTACTCATTCTTCACCGCGCAGATGCGCAATTCGGCCTGGGTTCACCTGAAGCGCATCGGGGAATTGCGCCAGGCCGTCACGGAACACCAGCTCAAGGTCCTGTATCAGCCCATCGTCGATCTGAGCGGGACGCTGGTGGTCGGTGCCGAGGCGCAGTTGATCTGGCAGCATCCGGAAAACGGCCAACTGCCGGCCCACGCCTTTGCCGATCTGGCCGCGGAAGCGGGCCTGGTGGGCGAAATCGATGAACTGGTCTTGAAGGATGCGCTCGCCCGCGCCGATGAATGGCGCATGCTGCTCGGTTTCCCCGTGCATGTCAGCATCGAAAAGGCCTCGTTCCAATTGAGCGGCAAGGCAAGCGACCAGCAAAACAAGTCCATCGTTGCCCAGATCAGCAGAGCGCAGGCCCCGGTGGCCCTGGAAATCAGCGAATCCATGCTGCTGGCCGACGCGGCTGCCAGCACGAAACTGCTGCAGCAGTTGTCCAGTTCCGGCGTGCCCCTCTGCCTGGATGATTTCGGCACCGGCACCTCCTCGCTCGCCAGCCTCGCCAGGTTCCCCCTGGCCGGCCTGCGCCTGGCGCCGCAACTGGTGCACGAGATCGAGGAAGACGTGCCACGCGCACTGGCCAGTGGCATCATCGCGACCGGCCATTCGCTCGGGCTGAAGATCGTCGCCGAGGGCGTGGACACCATGCAGCAGCAGGCACGCTTGCTGGAGATCGGGTGCGACTACGGCCAGGGCGCGCGCTTTTTCGGCGCCATGGACGCCGGCGCCCTCAAGAAGCTGCTTGCCCGGACGCCAGGATAGTGCCGCTTGAGCGCGACCGTCAGATACGCTTGATCAATTGATCGACCTTCTTGGTGTGACGCTCATTGCGCTCGCTGTAGCGGTCGGTCAGGTAATCGCTGCGGCCGCGCAGCAGTAGCGTGAACTTGAACAATTCTTCCATCACATCGACCACCCGATCGTAATAGCTCGATGGCCGCATGCGCCCTGCCTCATCGAATTCCTTGTAGGCCATCGGCACCGATGACTGGTTCGGGATCGTGACCATGCGCATCCAGCGGCCCAGCAGGCGCAGCGTGTTGACCACGTTGAACGATTGCGATCCGCCGCATACCTGCATGACCGCCAGCGTCCTGCCCTGGCTCGGCCGGATGCCGCCCTGCTCCAGGGGAATCCAGTCGATCTGGTTTTTCATCACTGCCGTGATGGCGCCGTGGCGCTCGGGGCTGCACCATACCTGGCCTTCCGACCACAGGCATAAGGCGCGCAATTCGACGACTTTGGGATGATCCTCGCCGACACTGCCGACCATGGGAAGTTCCATGGCATCGAAGATTTTCACTTCGGCGCCGAAGTGCTCGAGAATGCGCGCCGCCTCATAGGTGAGAAAGCGGCTGAACGAGCGCTCGCGCAAGGACCCGTACAGCATCAGGATACGGGGCGGGTGGTCCATCTCGCCGACCTGGGCCAGTTTGCCCATCTCTGGAACGTCCAGCAGGTCGGCTTGAATATTTGGCAGCGCTGGAATGCTCATGGTTTTTCGTACTCCGTATCAAAATCGCCCGGGGCCACCGTTCCCCCGACGGCCGCTTCGGCAGGAACCGGCGGATAAAGCCAGCAGAAGATTGCCGTCGCCACGGCCGCGCCCAGGCACTGGGCCAGGACGAAGCCGGGCGCGTCCGCCGGGCGGATGCCGGCAAAGGTATCGCTAGCGCTGCGCGCCAGGGTAACGGCAGGGTTGGCGAAGGAAGTGGACGCGGTGAACCAGTACGCTGACGTGATGTAGGCGGCCACCGCGAATGGTGTCAGGGCCGGACGGCTGCGTGAGCAACCGATGATGACGCCGATCAGCCCGAAGGTCGCGACAAACTCGCTCCACCACTGCGACGGGCCGGTGCGCACATGCTGCGACGCGAAGAACACCGGCTCGCCGAACATGCCATGGGCGGCGGCGACACCGGCAAATGCGCCCACGACTTGCGCGGCGAGATACGGCGGCACATGGCGCCATGCCAGATTGCGTTGCCATGCCTCGGACAGCGTGACGACCGGATTGAAATGCGCGCCCGAAATGGTGCCGAACATGAGGATTAACGCCACCAGCCCGGCGCCGGTGGCCACGGTGTTGGCCAGCAGTGCGATGGCCACATTGCCGCCCGCCAAACGCTCGGCCATGATGCCGGACCCGACGACCACGGCCAGCAGCAAGGCCGTGCCGAGGGCTTCGGCGGTGATTTTTCGCGCCAGGCTCATACGGATCAGGCGCCCAGGGTGCCAATACGGTCCAGCTCGGCCTTCATGCGCGCTGGATCATTCTTGAGTTCATCGAGCGGCAGTGCAAGGAAGGCTTCGATCCGCGCGCGCAGGATCCGGTAGGCGCCCATGAAGGCAGCATCGATTTCCGCGCCGGTTCCTGTCGCGTGCGCCGGGTCTTCCACGCCCCAATGCGTGCGCGTGACCGGGCCCAGATAGGCGGGACAGGTCTCGCCGGCCGCATTGGAACAGACGGTGATGACAATGTCAGGCGTAAACGGAAGATTGTCCCAGGATTTGCTGTAATACCCCTCGATGGAAATGCCCTCGCGCTGCAGCAGTACGAGCGAACGCGGGTGGACATACCCGGCCGGCTTGCTGCCCGCGCTGATGGCACGCCAGCCTTGCGGCGCCAGATGGTTGAAAGTGGCTTCAGCGAGGATGGAGCGGCAGGAATTGCCGGTGCAGAGAATCAGTACGTTCATGGTTTGTCGCTTGTGATGATTAACAGGTGCGGCACGCTGTGGGAGGCGTCACGGTACAGTTGAGGCCGTTGCAGCAGTTGGCAGTGAGGAAGGCGAGGACGCCATTCATCGTGTCGAAGCTGGCGCTGTAGAAGACGAAGCGGCCCTCCTGGCGCGCCGATACCAGTCCGGCATGGCTCAATTCCTTCAGGTGAAAGGACAGCGACGACGGTGCCATCTCCAGATGCTCGGCAATTTTGCTGGCCGCCAGGCCGTCCGGGCCCGCCTGGACGAGCAGCCGGAACGCCGCCAGCCGCGATTCCTGCGCCAGCGCCGCCAATGCGGCGAGTACCTGTTTCGTTTCCATCATCCTCCCGTCGAAGCACAATTATACGACACTTCAAGAACTATCGAATTATTGCGATAAGAAAACTGCGGCAGCCGCCCATCCGGGTAGACCGCCGCAGTGCGCGCCGGACACGCGCGTGAAGGCTGCAGAAACGGGATGCGCTGATCAGGCCAGCTGGACTGCGCCCGCCCCCTGCGCAGCACGGGCGCCGGCTTTGGCGCCCGTATCGGCGTGCACCCGGTTGCGGCCGCACTGCTTGGCCTGGTACAGCTCATGGTCGGCGCACCGGATGACGTCGCTGATTTCTTCATTGGCGTCATGTTGCGCAACGCCGAACGAGGCCGTTACCTTGTGCCCGTGCGGCCAGCTTGCCTGGGTCAGGCTCACCCGCAGTTTTTCCGCCAGCGACGCGGCCTGGTGCACATCGCTCAGAGGGCACAAGAGCAGAAATTCTTCGCCGCCCCAGCGCACCAGCCGGTCGCTGGCGCGCACATTGGCGGCCACCGTTGCGGCAAACTGTTTCAGGACCAGGTCGCCCACCTCGTGGCCGTAGCTGTCGTTGATGCGCTTGAAGTGGTCGATATCGAGGAAGATGACCGACATGGGATCTGACAGCAAGGTCGAGGTGGCCATCAGCTCGGCGCGCAAACCTTCGCGGTTGAGCACGCCGGTCAGGGGATCGTGATGGGCCTGGCCAGCCAGTTGCTGCGTTTCGAGACGCAAGGCGCGGTTCAGCTCATTGAGCAGGCGCAATTCGGCCTTGCTGCTGCTCAGTTCACGGCGCAGTTTCAGCGCCAGCAATGCCGGCCAGCCAATGGCGCAGGCAATCCACATCCCGATCAAGATGCTCAGCAACTGGTTCTTGGTGATCAGCTTGCCATGGAAGCGGATCGAGCGCACGGTGATGACATGGTTTCCCACGGCGGTGAGCGCCCCGGTTAACAGTTGTACGGTCATGACATGATCGATGCGCGCCCCGGTGAACGCAAGGGGCGGCTTGGCCTGACCTTTCCACCATGATGCGGCAGAGAAAATGCTAAGCGGGAATTCGACTTCCCCTTCGCGCGGGATGTCGAAAGACTCGACTTCATTGAACTTGTTGGTGGTCCATTCGCCCGGCTTGGACATGCCGCGGTCGAAGTTAATCAGGGTCATGCGCAACATATGCTGGCCGGGGCCTTCATAAGTGGCGTCGATAGACACCGAATCGAAGGTGGACAGGTCGAGACCGGCGTCGGCGTTGCCGACCTCGAAGCTGATTTTGCAATACGGCCATGCGGACATTTTCGCCAATTGACACGCGAGCCGCAGATCGTCGCCGACCCGGGTCAGCTGCGCGCCCGAGCTGCCGCCGCTCTCGCGATCGCTTCCCGCCTGGGAGACGTAGGCGCTTCTGGCCGATAGTTCGATGACGCGCTCCATGCCGAAATGGTGCCACATCAGCAACAGCGCCGTCAGCGCCAGCAGGAAGCCGAACAGATAGGGGGCCTTGCGCAGCGAGGAACCGAGCAGCAAGCGCGCCGCGTCAGGTTTGGGTGTCGGGGTCATAGCACCACCAATGTCATAAGCACACGATTTTGCGGCGACGCCGGTGCCATGGGCACCCTGCGTGGAAGCGAAATCGAATCGTCGAAGGCTGGTGCTAGGCCGTGAACCATCGCCGCGGTGTGGTTTGGACTGCGGCACTTGTTTGGTATCGTATCAGGGCGGCGCGCCCCTGTGAAGTTTTATTTGCGCAGGATCAATAAAAGTATCTTTGGCGCATCAACCCTCGATGGCCACGCCGGTCTGGTCGGCCAACCGCAGCAAATCCGCGCTTGGCATCGGCGTGCCGAGCAGATAACCCTGGATCTGGTCGCACTGCAATCCTTTCAAGACATTGAGCTGGTCCACCGTTTCCACGCCCTCGGCCACCACTTCCAGGCCCAGCGCGTGTGCCAGCCCGATGATGGCCGAGACCACCGCGTAGCCCTTGCCGTCCGTTTTGCTCAGGGCGCTGACAAAGGCCCGGTCCACCTTGAGCTGGTGGATGCCGAATTCCTGCAGATAGCTCAGGCTTGAATAGCCGGTGCCGAAATCGTCGATGGCCAGCATGAAGCCGGCCGCCTTGAGCTTGTCGATGGTCGCGTGGGTCAATTCGGCGTTGCTCATGGCGGCCGACTCAGTAATCTCCAGCATGATATGGGCCGGGTCGACACTGTGTTGGCGGACAATGTTCAGAATGTCATCGACCAGCGAGGGAGCGCCCAGTTGGACGGGCGAGAGATTGACGGCGACCTGCAATGGACGCTGGCCTTCGGCTTCCCACACGCGCAGTTGCGCGCAGACCTGGTCGAGCACCCAGTTGCCGATCGAAATAATGTGGCCCGACTTTTCCGCGATAGGAATGAACTCCGTCGGGGACACGACGCCCAGTTCAGGGTGATGCCAGCGCAACAACGCTTCGGCCCCGACCATGGCGCCGTCGACGCAATCGAATTTGGGCTGGAACAGCAGGAAGAACTGGCCTTCATGGAGGGCCGCCTTGATGCCCTGCTGAATCTTGACCTTGCGGATGGCCGAGGCATTCATTGCCTCTTCATAAAAGCGGTAATGGTTGCGCCCGCTTTCCTTGACCTGGTACATGGCCGCGTCGGCCCGGCCCAGCAGGACATCGGTCGAGTCGCCGTGGTCCGGATAGACGCTGATGCCGATGCTGGGCGACAGCCACATATTTATTTCCGGCAGCTGGAATTCCGCGCTGAAGGACGCCAGCAGCTTGTCGCCGATCTGGGCGACATCGTCCAGCGTGCCGATGGCTTCGATCAGGACCACGAACTCGTCGCCACCGAAGCGGGCGACCATATCGTGGCGCCGCACCGCTGCGCTCAGCCGCTTGCCGACTTCCTTGAGCACGGCGTCCCCGGCACTGTGGCCGAAAGAATCGTTGATCGCCTTGAAGCCGTCCAGGTCGATGAAAAACACGGCAAAGCGCTCGCCGCGCGCCTGATGTTCGGTGCAGGCATCTTCCAGCCGCTCGGTGAGGTGCTTGCGGTTGACCAGCCCGGTGAGCGCATCATGGCTGGCCTGGTGCTTGAGGCGACGAATGAAATGGGCCGTGCGGCTCTCCAGCCGCGCGTCGAGAATCGACAGCACCACCGTGACGCTCAGAATGCCGAATGCGGAACCACCCACCGACACGGCCAGCCAGTTGCTGTTGATGTCGGTGACTGAACGGCAGATCGTACCGAGCGGGAAACTGACCGCCGCCATGCCGGTGAAATGCATGCCGGTAATCGCCAAGCCCATCACCAGCGCGGCCAGCGGCCGGTACACCCAGAACATGCGCCCGTCGCGGCCACGAATCGAATGGGCCAGCCAAAGTGCCGCCGTGGCGGCGACGATGGCAATCACGATCGACGTCACCAGCAGCAGCGGCGAATACTCGATCGCCGTCATGCGCATGGCGGCCATGCCGGTATAGTGCATGGCCGAAATGCCCAGGCCAAGCAAGGTGCCACTGCCACCCAGACGCGCCGCCGTCAAGCCGGGCCGGGTGGCCACGTCCAGCGCAAAATACGAGATGACGGCGGCGATCACCAGCGAATACAGGGTAACCGCGGTGTCGTAGCCAAGCGGAATCGGCAGCGAGAACGACAGCATGCCGATAAAGTGCATCGACCAGATGCCCAAACCCATCGACAAGGCACCGCCGCACAGCCAGTACACCCGGCGGCCGACCTTGATGGCGCGAATACGGTCGGCCAGGTCGAGCGTGGTGTAAGAGGCAATACTGGCGATGAACAGCGAAGCCAGGATCAGCCCGGGATTGTAGGTGCCTTGTAGCATAGGATGTAATTGCGCAAACGCAATAAATGGCTTTGAGAAATGAATGTTACATCAAATCCACATTTCCGCGTTGAAAGTGATTAAACTCGGCACGCGCGCAACGTGGCGCCGAATTAATGTTTTCGCAATGACATCACCCGTATTTATTGCGCTCTTGACATGTTCGCGGGGCCGCGCCCCAGCGGCAAGGCCCGTGCCAGCGTTTAGAATTTCGGCAATTTATCCAGCGTAATCACCTTGGGGTGCCGGTATACCCGCTGCTTGTGCGCATTGGTGTTGTAATACTCCCCGGTCCAGAAATTGTTCGGATCAGACACCCCGGCCACACCATCGGCGTCGCTCCACACCATGAACCACAGCCACCAGGCGCCATCGGCGGCGACCTTGTCGGGATCGGGAATGTAGCTCGTTTCGCTCAGCGCAATCAGTTTCTTTTCGGCGCTGGCCTGTTGCGTCAGCCGGTAGCTGGCCAGTTGCGATGCGTAGGTTTTGTTGTCGGTCTGGTCGTAGATGTCGATGCTGCTCACGTCGACGACATCGTCGCCCGGGTACCAGGCGGGATCCTGACCGTTCCACACCCAGATCAGGTTGTGAATGCCATGCGCATTGACCAGGCGGTCATACATGTGGCGCCACAGCAGGATGCTGGCATACGCCTGCGGGGCGCCGTCGGTGCGGCTGCGGCCCCACCAGAACCAGCCGTCGCCCTTGTAGCCCGAGGCTTCGTGCAGGGGACGCCAGAGCACGGTCACGCCGGCGTCGGACAAGCGCTTGAGTTCGACAGCGATCAAGTCGATGCCATCATTGATTTGCTGAAAGGCCGGGCTGCTCCTGTCGAGCGCGCCTTTCGACAAGGGAATCGTGAAGCTGGTGTTTTTACTGGCGTCGCGCTCGTGCGCGTAGAACTTGGCACTGTTCACTTGCGCGGTTTTCAGCAGCGCCGGGTCGCGCCAGTGCCAGCTGAATTCCACCAGTCCGCCCTTGGCCGCGAAGGCGATCGCTTCCTCGGTCTGGCGCCTGCCCTCGGCCCAGCTGGCGGTCATGCCGTAGTTCATGAAATCGTAGCCCATGAGCGCCGGATACTTGCCGGTGTCGGCATGCACCCGTTCGGCCATATCGATGGCATCCTTCCAGGTCAAATCGCCCTGGCCGGCAATGATGCTGGTGCCCCACACGCGCCGCAAAAAGCGGTACACCGATTTGGTGCGGGCGGCGGCCAAGCCGTCCACGGGTGCCGCGCGTGGGGCGATCGTCGGCAAGCTGGTCCGGTTCGCCGGGCAGAAACTGCGGGCAATGCAATATTTTCCGCCCTCGTAGCCCCAGCTGCCGCCATCGGTCCCGCACAGCGCCCAGCTGGTGCCGTTGACGGTGCAGGTTTGCGCCGTCGTGCCGCGCTTGCCGGCATCCGGCCGGGCGCTGCTGGCGGTGGCCACCGTGGGCTGCTGTATCACAGCCGAACCCGCACCGCCGCCACAGGCGGCCAACAAGGCCAGCGCTGGCAGCGCCGTCAATGCAAGATGTTTCATGTCGAGCCCTTGCACGCGCCGTCTAGCGTTTCACGGCCGTGTAACGGACCACGTAATCCTTGGCGCTGTCCATCGCCAGTTCGTAGCGGTCGGCGCCGGTGTGCTTGATGACGCCATCCTTGCTACTTGGCTTGCTGGCGCTGCGGAAACGAAGCACGCCCTTGCCGGCCACACTGCTGACCTTGATCTGCTGTGCGTTGATCGCCACGCCGACATCGCCGAGCGGCGTCGGCACTTTGCCTTCCAGCCATGCGAGACCGCCCAGATTCGGCTCGACCGCGTAGCTCGAATAGCCGGGCTGTGAAGGCGTCACGCCCAGATAGTATTTCCCGAGCAGATAGATCGGGCTGGCGCCCCAGGCATGACACAGGCTCATGCCGAACGGCTTGCCATACATCGCATACTTGGCCGCGCCCTTCACGTTCGGGTCATATTGTTCCCAGAAGCAGGTGGCCCCCTCGCGCAGCATGCCACCCCAGTAATCCTTGATTTGTCCGGTGACATAGGCTTGCTGGCCAATTTCCGCCAGCGCCGCCAGCTCGTAGAAACGCATATAAGGCGTCGTAATTTTTTGCACCTTATCGTTCATGAGAACCTTGCTGGCCACCGACGCCGACTGCTCCGCATTCAGGTAGCCAAACATCAGGGCGAACATGTTCGGGTAGCGCGTCACTTGCTGATTGAGCGTCCCATCCTTGCGGCTATGCACATAAAGCTGCCGCTGCGGGTCCCAGAAGGTCGCCGTGATCTTGGACTTCAATTCGGCGGACAGCTGACGGTAAGTGGCCGCGCGGCTGTCATCCTTCACCAGGGCGGCCGTTTCGGCCATGGCATCCAGGCTGCGCGCGAACAATAGCTGAATGACGCTCAGTTCGCCATCCTTGGCCATCGGCGCCCAGTCGATAAACACCCAGTCGTTATGCAGGCCTTCCAGCATCCCGTTCTTGTTGCGCCGGTTCAGGACGAAGTCCATCATGGTGACCATGCGCGGGTAGATGCTCTTCAGGAAGTCCGTGTCGCCGGTGTGCCGGTAGTAGTCGTTGATGCCGATGAACCAGTACAGCGAGTAGTCCAGGATGGTGTTGATGTGCATGTCGACCGGATCGGCGCCGCGCAGCCCCCAGAGCGTGCGCTTGACCACGTCCGCATCGAAGAAGGAGTAATAATTCATCAGGTAGCTTTGCACCGCATCGCCGGACCATAACCAGTGATCGCGCTTGATGCCATCGATGAAGAACTCGCGTGTGTTCAGTTCCAGCGTGCGGATCGCCACATCCCAGATCTTGTTCAACTCCGGGTCGGAACTCTTGAACGTGCCGCGCTGGGTAACTGGAAGGTATTCGTACAGCAGCGACACGTCGTCGAATGCGATGCCTTCGTCATATTGGATGTTCACGTAACGCAGCGCGCGCGAGGTTCCGGCCACGAACTCAGGGGCAGCGGCATCGACCGTGAAGCTGTCCAGCGTTTCGCACGTCTCGGGCGACAGCGCCTCTTCCAGGGACTCGCCGTAGTAGAAAGTGAGCTTGCCCTTGCCCTTGAGATGCTTCAGTTTGACGAAACCGATCGTTTCCTGGCCGAAGTCGACCAGGACCGAACCCTTGCCCCGCTTGACCGACCTGGGCGCCACTTCCCTGGTCGCCAGCTTGTAGCTTGAGGGCGGCTGCTCGGGGGTATCGAACTTCCACAGGGCGGCCTGCACGAGCGCCCCGTTCGCCGGCGTGTAGTTCGGCACCGGCCCGACCGTCCATGCGCCATCGGACTGCACGGTCTTGCCTTGTACCAAAATCGCAGGCGGCGTGGCGCTGTTGAACACCTGAAAATTGATCGTGTGCTTACCCGCCGGCAGCTTGATGCGGCGCTGGTCGCCATAGATGAACTGGCCGTCGATGGTCACGTTGTACTTGCCTTCGACGCTCGCCATGATTTCTTCCGGCGCAGCCAGATCGACGCGGCGGGTGAAATTGACCTGTGGCTGATGGCTGTACATACGCCAGAACGGCGGCCAGGTGACGTCGCGTACGACCCGCTTGGTCTGGGTTTTGTTGCTCAGCCAGATTTCAAAATCGCCGGGATACCAGATCCAGCTGGCGCGGGTTTGGGCAAAGGCAGCGTTGGAAAAAAGCATGAACAGCATGCAGAACAGCAGGGAAACTAGGCGCATAAATCAAAACCTGGGCGGGATATCGATAACCGCCCAGTATAGCGGCGCGTGCCGCCGTCATGAGGCGAGCAGGTCATCTGCTCATCCGATTGAGCGATATGACAGGCCGGCGCCTGGCCAGCGCCAGCGCCAGCAGGATCAGCAGCGCCGCAATGCCGAAGGTCAGGCGCATGCCGGTGTCCACCGAGGACGATGCAAGCGCGAACACGGCGCCCATGAACGATGCCCCCGTGATCAGACCAAGATTGCGCGACAGGTTCAGCAGGCCGGAAACGGCGCCGCGCTGCTGTTCCGGCACGCTGGCCATCACTGCGGTGTTGTTTGCCGCCTGGAACAGTGCATAGCCGGCGGTGAGTATGACCAGCGCAACGATGTAGCCAGCCACCCCGTAGCGCGCAGCCAGCACGGGAAGACATGCCGCGCCGACGAGCATGGCGCCCAGTGCGGCGACGGTGGCGCGCGGCGGGCCGGCACGGTCTACCGCCAGCCCGGCCGGCATCCCCGCCAGCGCGGCCGCTGCGGGGCCGCAGGACATGACGAGGCCGACCTGCGCCGCCTGCAATCCCAGCGCGCCCGACAGATAGAAGGGGCCGACCACCAGTGTTGCCATCACCACGGTTGTCACCAGCGCGTTCATCGCCACGGCGCCCGCCAAACCGGGAGTACCCAGCAGTGCGATGCTCACCAGCGGCGCCGGCGCAGCCTTTTCAATCACCCGGAACCAGGCCGCGCCGGCGCCGGCGGCGATGAGCAGGCTCAGATTGAGCGGCCCTGGCGCGCCCCGCCCCATGGTCATGGCCAGGGCGAAAGCAGCCAGGGTCAACGCCAGCAGGAGCGTGCCGGCATAGTCGTAGCGGGCAGCTTGCTGCCGGTTTGGCGCGGGGTCCGCCGGCAGCTTGCGCCGCACCAGCAGCCAGGCCAGGATGCCCAAGGGGAGCTGGCTGAGAAACAGCGCGCGCCAGCCGAACCCGGCGATGAGAATTTCGCCAAGCGAAGTGCCGAGCGCGGTTCCGACCGCCGACATACTGCCGAGCAAGCCCATGGCCCGTCCGGTGCGCTCCTTGGGCACAGCGGCGCCCACCATCGCCATGGTCAGCGCCATCACCACGGCCGCCGCCACACCCTGCAGGGCGCGGGCGCCGACCAAGAGCCACAGCGCCGGTGCGGGTGTCCCCACCGGGCGGGTGCGGCGGGCTTCG
>CBFGOU010000066.1:0-13188 GCA_965650445.1 uncultured Oxalobacteraceae bacterium
GGACTGCTCGTCGGCGGCCACCGGCGATACGCTCAGATGGCCCAGCTGGGAACCCACCACGCTCTGATATTCGATTTCCGCCCGCACACTGGCGATATGCCCGGCAAACAGATCGAGCACGCACAGGCTGGCGCCGATCAGCAGCACCGCCAGCACCGCGCGGCTGCGTCCCAGCAGCAAGGTGCGCAGTGCCAGCCTGTGCGGACTCATAGCCGGACCCGCAGCGGCGTGCGGGCGCGATCGGCGCTGGTGCGCAACAGGCGCCCTTCCGACAACTGCAAGGTGCGCGTGGAGCGGCTGAGCTGGCGCTGGTCGCGCGTGGTGATCAGGAAGGCCGTGCCGCTGTCGCGTTGCTCGCTCGCAAACAGGTCCAGCATCATGCGCACGCAGCCGCGATCCTGGCGCGAGGTCGGTTCGTCGGCCAGCACCAGGCGCGGGCGCGCGATCAGGGCGCGCGCAATGGCCACGCGCTGGCACTGGCTGGGGTCCAGCCGGGCCGGATAATGGCCGATCTGGCCGGCCAGCCCCAGCTGCGAGAGCAGATGATCGGCCCGCTGCTGCGCCTGTTCCAGGCCGTCGCGCTCGAGGCGCTGGCGCAGCAGCAGCGGCAGCAACACGTTCTCGCGCGCCGTCATCACCGGAATCAGGCTGAAACCCTGGAACACAAAGCCGATCAGCTCGGTGCGCAACTCCGCGCGCGCGTGTTCGGACAATTTCGATACCAGCACGGTATCGACGACGACGCTGCCCTCGGTGGCGCTTTCCAGCAAGCCGATGAGATTGAGCAACGTCGTCTTGCCGCTGCCCGATGGGCCGCACACCGTCACCATCTCGCCGCCGGCGATCGCCATATGGATATCGTTGAGCGCATGCACCCCGCTGGCACCGCCGCCGAAATACTTATGCACACCCGTCAGACGTACCAGCTCCACCCGGTTCGACCCTGCGTACTCGCCGCCATCCATGCTCCACTCCTCCACTCAACAGTTGCCATTGGACACTGTTACCGTGTAGCATCGGTTGAGTTAAAGCAAAGCCAGCCGCTTAAACGGTGATGCGTGTCTCGAACTTGCTGCGGAAGGTGGAAAAGTAGGCTTTGACGTTACGCACATTGACTTGGGTGGCGAACAGGCGGTGCGCGAGCAGGTGGTAAGCGCGCATGTCCGCCACTTGAATGATCAGCACGAAATCCGGTCCCGGCGACACGCGGTAACACTGCAGCACGGCCGCCTCGGCCGCCACATGGCGCTCGAACTCGTCCATGCGCTCGGCAGCCTGCACGTCCAGGGTGATTTCGACGATGGCGGTCAGGCGCGCGCCCACTTTTTCCGGCGCCACGATCGCCACCTGGCGCGAGATCACCCCGTTCTCGGTCAGCTGCTTGACCCGCCGCAGGCAGGTCGGCGGCGACACGTGGACGAGTTCGGCCAGCTCGGCATTGGTATGCGAAGCGTCAATCTGCAGCACATTCAGGATGCGACGATCGACCTCGTCGAGTTGGATGTCGGTGGATTTGCTCATTTTGCGAATCTATCAGAATAATTTGAAATAAAATTTCACGCTTGATGTTGCCTGAAATTTTATTACGTTTTACCTCATAATACGATAGCTTATTTCATCCTGGCTCATCTAGGATCTTGGCATTGTCACAATCAACGAAAGAGGTCATTCCATGTGCGGTATCGTCGGAGCAGTAGCGCAGCGCAACATCACCCCTATCCTGCTGGAAGGCCTCAAGCGCCTGGAATACCGTGGCTACGACTCCTGCGGCGTCGCGCTGCACGTTGACGGCAAGCTGCAGCGTTCGCGCAGCACCTCGCGCGTGGCCGACCTGGAAACCCAGGTCAAGGAGACCGGCCTGCAAGGCTACACCGGCATCGCCCACACCCGCTGGGCCACGCACGGCGCGCCCGCCTCGCACAACGCCCACCCGCACTTTTCGCCGAGCGAAGAAGGCGCCCGCATCGCCCTCGTCCACAACGGCATCATCGAAAACCATGACGAGCTACGCGCCGAACTGCGCGCCCTCGGTTACGAATTCCAGAGCCAGACCGACACCGAAGTCATCGCCCACCTGGTCGAGCACATGTACAACGGCGACCTGTTCGACACCGTCCAGCAAGCCGTCAAGCGCCTGCACGGCGCCTACGCCATCGCCGTGTTCGCGCGCGAAGAACCGCACCGCGTCGTCGCCGCCCGCCAGGGTTCGCCGCTGATCGTCGGCGTCGGCCAGGGCGAAAACTTCGTCGCCTCCGATGCCATGGCGCTGGCCGGCACCACCGACCAGATCATCTACCTGGAAGAAGGCGACGTCGTCGACCTGCAGCTGTCGAAAGTGTGGATCGTCGACGTCGACGGCCGCCCGGTCGAGCGCGAAGTCAAGACGGTTTACGCCCACACCGGCGCGGCCGAGCTCGGTCCATACCGTCACTACATGCAGAAAGAAATCTTCGAGCAGCCGCGCGTCATCGGCGACACGCTCGAAGGCGTCACCGGCGTCATGCCCGAACTGTTCGGCGACAACGCCTACAAGGTCTTCAAGCAGATCGACCGCGTGCTGATTCTAGCCTGCGGCACCAGCTACTACGCCGGCCTGACCGCCAAGTACTGGATCGAATCGGTGGCAAAGGTGCCCGTCAGCGTCGAAATCGCCAGCGAATACCGCTATCGCGACACCGTTCCGCACCCGGACACCCTGGTCGTGACGATCTCGCAAAGCGGCGAAACGGCCGACACCCTGGCCGCGCTCAAGCACGCCCGCAGCCTCGGCATGACCAACACCCTGACCATTTGCAACGTGTCCACCAGCGCGATGGTGCGAGAGTGTGCGCTCGCTTACATCACCCGCGCCGGGGTTGAAGTGGGCGTTGCCTCGACCAAAGCCTTCACCACCCAGCTGGCCGCCCTGTTCCTGCTGACCCTGACCCTGGCCCAGGTCAACGGCCGCCTGACCGACGCCGAAGAAGCCGAGTACCTGAAACAGATGCGTCACCTGCCAGTAGCGATCAGCTCGGTGCTGGCGCTGGAACCGCAGATCATCGCTTGGGCCGAAGATTTCGCCCGCAAGGACAACGCCCTGTTCCTGGGCCGCGGCATTCACTATCCGATCGCCCTGGAAGGCGCGCTGAAGCTGAAAGAAATTTCTTATATTCACGCTGAAGCCTACCCGGCGGGCGAACTCAAGCACGGTCCGCTGGCGCTGGTGACCGATGAAATGCCGGTCGTCACCATCGCCCCGAACGATGCCCTGCTCGAAAAGCTCAAGAGCAACATGCAGGAAGTGCGTGCGCGCGGCGGCCAATTATATGTGTTCGCCGACGTCGATTCGCGCATCACCTCGGGCGATGGGCTGCACGTGATCCGCTTGCCGGAACACTACGGCCTGCTGTCGCCGATCCTGCACGTGGCGGCTTTGCAGTTGCTGGCGTATCACACCGCGCTGGCGCGTGGTACGGATGTGGATAAGCCGCGGAATTTGGCGAAGTCGGTGACGGTGGAGTGATTCGGGTTGAGCACGTGATTCGAATGACAAGGTCAAATTATGTCTGTCAAAGTCAAATTATGTTTGTCAAAAGCGGGGCATGTTTGTCAAATTTCGGTAGATTAACGTTGACACTCAAAAAGTCCTTGCCCTAGCAGCATAAGTTCCTAATGATCCACGGCGTGTTCTCATGCATTTTTTTGAGAATACGTCGTGGCCTTAAGTCGCTTACATGGTCGAGGAAGCGGATAGGCTGCTCCGGATGAGCCGAAACAACTCCGCTTGATAGCGTGCGTCCTCTAGAGCATCGTGCGTGCCTGCCGATGTTGCTAATAGCGTCCGTTTCATGTTGCTCGAGCGCGTGTCATGCCAGCTGCAGCCCTGCGAACCCATGAACAGTGACTTGATGTCCAGCGCTGCAAAACCGAAGGGATTGCTACCAACGAACCTGTGAAAGTAATAGTTCACGAACGACCAGTCAAAAGCAGCGTTCAGCCCGACAAATACGGGGGTAGAACCAACACATACCTCTTGAACCCATTGTGCAAATTCTTCCATCGCCGCCTCCGGCGTCAGCCCCGTCACCACAAGCTCTTCCAAGTGTAGACCTGTGACTTTGAGTGCTTGCGGTTCGGCGTTCATCGAAATCGGCTTAATCAGACAGCTAAACGCGCGATCAGGTTCGTATGCAGAACAGGCGCCGATCGACAAGAGACTATACTCACCTGGGATCGGGCCGGACGCTTCGATGTCAACGGAAATGAAAGTTTCATTCATATTTGTTAGGCAATCAACGGGTCATCGGGGACAATCGGCGGACGTGCCTTAACCGATTCGAGGTGTTCGCGAAAGCGCGCACGGCGTTCAGACACATCACCGGTTGGCTTCCATACATGGGCAGCGTAGGTAGTGACGTCGAATGGCGGCTTTGTACCGTCGCGCACAGTAACGATAGTGCGGGCACTGCGCCCAAGGGCATATCCCAGTTCCAGGAAGCAGTTGGGTCGCTCGCCCGTGAGGTCAGCGATAACGAGACCGCTACGCCGCAACTTCGAGAAGATGTCTTGGTCAATGCGTGACTGTTCAACTGCTTGCTTGCCATCGACTACGACCAGGCTGTAACCATATTCTTCCTCGATCACAGGCTTCACCACCACTGCGAAAAATTCGTCCACCGCGGCGTAGTCCGGGAGGTCGGGATTGAGCAAGCGTACCGCAAATGCGGCAGGCGGCTCGAGCGATTCAAGGAGCTCGATCACCCGCTCTGCGATCTTTCCTGGTTCGCTCCGGGAGTTTGGCGTTACCCTCGCCAGCCATGTGAGGGCTGGGTTGTGATCTCTTGTCCTGAACAGCTTTTGGGCATTACCGGTGTTTGCAAAATTGCACACGCGATGGGTTCCCGATCCTGGCGTGGAAACAGGGAAGTCGACGGGGATAACTGGTTTGCCAGCGTCGTGGTAGGCATTAGCGAGGAACAGAACGCCTTCGCCCCCTCCAACTGTGATCAGAATATCACCGTGACGTGCCTGTATTTCCATGCGCTTGCTGTTCATATTCCAGTGCGCTGCATGGTCAATTCGGACGTTGTCGGTTCCGCTGAACCCATCCCAGAATTCGACATACTCCTCAGGGATCTGCTCATCATTCTTATGATGCTTAACCGCAACTGCGACTGGAGTCGGCGCGCCGTGCGGCCGCAGGTGCAGGTTCTGGGCGATCGTCGTCCAAATTAGCCACTCGAAGCAGAATGGGATCCCATCAGTGCGCTTTTTTTCGGCGTCCACGGGAAGGACGAAAGTGGCGCCCTTCTTCATCAGGTCTTTGACGAGTTGCTGTACGAACCGCCGTGCCCGTTCAGCCTCGGGTGTCGCGGCCACGGTCTCCTCAGGCAAACTGCCCGCGATATGAATACGCCTGCCAAAAACTGCGGAAGTCATCACTTGTCCTCCATGATCGGCGACGGACGCAGCGTCGAGGCAGCAGTAACCAGGTCGTCGGCATTCAGTGCCCGTGTCGGGAATGCCTTAGCCAGCGCTGCAGGATACAGACGGGTTCGGATATCGGAGTATGTCCACCCTGGCTTCCCTGGCTTCGGCCCCGTCGCTGTGACCAGCTTGTGCAAGTCGGCTGGGGTCAGCTGGACACCCGCAAGATCGGACTGGAACAGCTGCAACCGTTCCTCGTCGTTTGGCCGGGCGAACTCCTCGATGATGGCAGCCCGCCGGAGCAAAGCCGGGTCGATAACGGACAACCGGTTAGTGCAGAGGAACACGACAACGCGTCCGCCGAAGCGGCGAATATCGTCGATACATTGAATCAACGTGTTCACTGCCACCTTGTCTTCATGATGGCTATGCTCCTGCGAGCGAACGGTTGCGAGCGAGTCTGCCTCGTCGATCACCAGGAAGGCCCGCCGGCTCTTGCCAGCGGTCTGGACAACTTCCGCAAAGGCCTGGGTGATCAGGGTACCCATTTCACCAACACGTCCACTGCCCCGAACGCGATTGCTGAGCCGGAAGAGCAAAGGATCTTCGCAGCGGGATTCGCGGGCGAGTCGATTTGCCACACACTCAGCTGTGGCGGTTTTGCCGGTCCCGACGTCACCGTGGAAGATCACAAGCGGGTACTGTTCCGCGACCAGCTCGCACACTGGAAGCCGGCCGTCGTGGTACTGCTTGCTCCAGCTGCCGAGGTCGGAAAGGTTCAACAGCAGACGCAGTTGCTCGTTCGTGCGTTCATAGCGCGTCTCGAACCCAAGCAAGGTTTTTTCGCGCGCGGTCAGCGAGAGGTCGGGCAGGATCGTCTTGCTGTCAAAAGCTGTCGATTGTTGGTTCATTAAGCATAATCCTTTCGTTGCATGCCAAAGCCATTGCTTGCGTAGTTGCGTCCGGTACCGGATCGCAGGCCGGAGTGACTGGTATCGACCGAGGTGGGCCCCCACGACAGTTCGAGCTTTTCACGCATTTTTTCCTTTGCCGCGCTGTCGTAGTCGGCTGTGTTTGAAATGACAACACGAATCTTTCCAAGTGGCGTATGCGGCCAACGAACGCCACCTGGACGGCTACCAGTCAGACTGCCGGCTTCCGTATCAACGTCGTAGGTAACGGCACGTACTTCGGTCCCCAGCCAATCAAGAAGCGTTACATCGACCTTTTGCAGGTAGCCGTTCTTGACCAGGCACTCCACGTCATGGGCATACTGCCTGGCCTCTTCCTGTGTCATCGCCTTTGAGCTGTCCGCCATCATCAGTAGATCGGTCCGGAAACTGCACACCACTTTTTCGATGTCGGCGAACGTGTAGCTCGCAGTTGAACTGTAGCTGCTGCTCATGCGGCCTCCTCGACTTTAAAGCGGGCGCCGAACAACTCCTTCCACACTTCCCCTTCATCCGATTCAGAAGCGTGGTACGCCGTTTCCCATGCGGACTCGGCTGCCTGCACGATTTCAACCCGCTCAGCCTCGGTGATGCGGCTCGCCACATTGTTGCTGCTGTTGACTGGATCGATGATGACGACCGGATCGGAAAAGTTTGGCACCAGCCATCCGTTTTCCGGGAACTTGATCACCTTCTTCAGACCAGAATCAGCGATGTACAGCAGGAAGTCGCGGAAGCGCTGCTCAATGGAGCCTCCCTTGCCGTTCTCATCGAGCAGGTGCGCCATGATCAGCTCGACCATGAACGATTTGAGCTTGATCTCGGCGTGTCGGCTCCAGCGCTTTCCCAAACGCACAAGAGTACGGAAATTCGGATCGATGTCTTTCCGAGCCTGTACGAACTTGACCTGGCACGGCGCACAGGTCTCGATCCTCGAGCCATCGTTGATGTCGTACTGCCAGCCGTAGCCGTCCTTCGACGAGTTTTCGATCACAGGGACGATATCGACACTCAGTCCGCTGCCCACGAAGGTGACCGTAGCGGCCTTGCGTTGGATCTCGAAATCCTCAACCGACTTGTTGGGATACAACTTGATCAAGATATCGTAGATCGTCTGGGTCAGGGACTGCAGCGTCTCGTGGTCAACGTCCTTTCCCGAGATGTAGACGACGACATCGACATCTACCGGGTCTTCGTTCGTCTTCCTCAAAATCGTGAATTTTGCGAAGGACCCGGCCTTCACCACCTTGCTGACTTTGACGTCGGTCTGCTCCTTGAGACGGGCGCCCAATGCCGCCACAAGGCGATCAACCTGCTCGTGGTACTCCTTGCGCTTGTCGGCCGGCAGCCGCAAGACATTCGAGTCGTAGAACTGCAACTTTGCGTTACTTAATGGCATCGTTTGCCTTCCTTTCAGGATTAGCTTTGGCCTGGCCTCAAGGGTAGCCTCATTATCACGTACAAAAATTATACGCATAGTAAATATACTAGCAGAAATTTTAGACGCGTGTTAACCTATCGGTATGGATGAGAACAAAATGCCCACAAGCACGGTCGACACTGAACTTGGCCCAGCGTCAGTTAGCTCAAGTTGGGGACAGGAACGAAGACTGGAGTTCATTGATTTCCGTCTTCGGTGGGAAAAAACCGTCAATCGATCAGATTTGCGTAGCCATTTTGGGATCTCAATCCCCCAAGCTTCGCTAGACATAGCCAAGTACACCCAGCTCGCGTCGAACAATCTCGTGTATGACCGTAGTTCACGTACTTATCGTGCTACCGCGGCATTTGTGCCGACGATAGGCAACACGTCTCCACAACGCTATCTGGACGAGCTACTGGCGTGCTCAAGAGGAATACTCAGCGAGAGTGATACTTATATCGGGTGGGCGCCGCCATTCGCGGCAGTGCCTGCCCCGGTGCGTCTAGTAGATGACAAGACCTTATCGTTGTTGTTGGACGCGATTCGATTCTGTGGAAGTGTTCGGATCAACTACCAGTCCGACTCTGACGATCAACCAACCGAACGCGTCATTTCGCCCCATGCTTTTGCCTTTGATGGATTCCGCTGGCACGTGCGGGCGTATTGCTTCTTCAGAGAGGCCTACCGAGATTTTGTTCTCGGTCGCATTCTGAACATCAGCATGGAGCCAGTACCTGGTCGGGACCCTGCTCTTGACTCGGGCTGGAATACACTCGTACGTCTGGTTCTCACCGCGAATCCTGACCTGACAGAGGGAAACCGACGTGCAGTCGAGCGAGACTATTCGATGACTGAAGGTGAAACAACGGTAGACGTACGGGAGGCCCTGCTTTACTACGTGTTAAAACAATTACAGTTGGGGCCGTTCTCCTCTGGGCATCTGCAGCCACCGCAGCTTTTGCTGAAGAATGGAGATGAAATAGAGCCATATCTTCAGAAAATGTCCATTGGTAGGCGGCCTGAGCATACCAATGATGGCACCCTCCACAACATAATTCCCGGACATGGCTATGAATCGCCACGGCAATTGTAAACATTCTTGAGCCATCATTCTGGCCGTCGCTCGGCTGGTGGATCAACACCTGACCGATTGGCGGCGCGGTAACGACCACAAGGGCAAGGGGGTCAGCCGATCGCCGTGCTGTGGACATCCGGGGCATCTACGAGCTGGCGGCACCTGTGCCAGGCACCGTCAACTCTGAGCCGGCACTCGACTTCATGAAGGCGGTGCGCAACATTGTGCGCGCCGCAATCGAAGATCAGAGTGGAGAAATGAAAACGCTTTAATGGCACAGGAACTACTAGAAAACTGCCGAGTATCAATTCGGCGTAGTGCAGCCCCTCGATGACGACAACAGACAACAAATCAACTTCCATAGACCAATCCCAGCTCAAGTGGATCGCCGATTTCATTTGGAACATCGCCGACGACCGGCTGCGTGATGTCTACGTCCGCGGTAAGTACCGCGATGTCATTCTGCCCTTTATCGTGCTCCGCCGACTGGATGCACTGCTTGAGCCAACGAAGAAGGACGTGCTGTCGATGAAGGCGCAGCTCGACGCCGCTCGTGTCGCCAACCAGGATGGCGCGCTGCGGGGCGCCGCAGGCCAAGCGTTCTACAACACGGCTGCTACCACGCTGGCCGACCTGCAGGCCATTGCCAGCGGCCAGCGCCTGCGCGACAGCTTCATCGCTTACCTGGACGGCTTCTCACCGAACGTGCAGGAGATCCTGACCAAGTTTAAGTTCCGCGACCAGATCCAGACGCTTGTGGAAGCGGACATCCTGGGCCACATGATCAGCGATTTCCTGAACCCCGACGTTAACCTGTCGCCCAAGAATGTGCTGGACGAAGATGGGCGCGTGCGCCTACCCGGCCTGGACAACCACGGCATGGGCACGGTGTTCGAGGAGCTGATCCGCCGTTTCAACGAAGAAAACAATGAAGAAGCCGGTGAGCACTTCACGCCGCGTGACGTAGTCAGCCTGATGGCCAAGCTGCTGTTTCTGCCGGTGGCCGACAAGATCCAGTCCAGCACCTATTCACTGTACGACGGCTGCTGCGGCACCGGCGGCATGCTGACGGTGGCCGAAGAGGAATTGCTGGAGCTGGCACAGGACCACGGCAAGGAGGTGTCTATTCACCTCTTCGGGCAGGAGATCAACCCCGAAACCTACGCAATCTGCAAGGCCGACCTGCTGCTGAAGGGCGAAGGTGCCGAGGCAGACAATATCGTCGGTGGCGCCGACAAGTCCACCCTCTCGGCCGACCAGTTCCCGTCGCGCGACTTCGACTTCATGCTATCGAATCCGCCCTATGGCAAGAGCTGGAAGACCGATCTCGCCCGCCTAGGTGGCAAGAAGGAGTTCAGCGACCCACGCTTCATCGTCAAGCACGGCGACGACCCGGAATTCAAGCTGATCACGCGCTCCAGCGATGGGCAGCTGATGTTCTTGGTCAACAAGGTGCAGAAGATGGTGCACAACACCGAGCTGGGCAGCCGCATTGCACTGGTGCACAATGGCTCGGCACTGTTCACCGGCGATGCCGGCCAGGGTGAGAGCAACATCCGCCGCTGGGTGATCGAGAACGACTGGCTCGAAGCCATCATCGCCTTGCCGCTGAGCATCTTCTACAACACCGGCATCGCCACGTACATCTGGGTGCTCACTAACCGCAAGGCTGAGCATCGCCGCGGCAAAGTGCAGCTCATCGACGCCAGCCGCTGGTTCCAGCCGCTCCGGCGCAACCTGGGTAAGAAGAACTGCGAGATGTCGAAGGACGACATCCAGCGCGTGATGGATTACTACCTGGCCCAACCGCCGGCAGATGCGCAGGCCGCAGCGTCTACGCCGGAATGCAAGTGGTTTAATAACGCCGACTTCGGCTACTGGAAGATCACGGTCGAGCGCCCACAGCGCCTGAAGAGCCAGCTCAGCCACCGCGCCATCGAAGCCCTGCGCTTTGCGTCGGGTGACGAGGCGCTGCGTATAGAGGCCTACGGCCGTTGGGGCGAGAGGCTCTACACTGAGTTCTACAAGGTGCGGCCCGAAATGGAGGCCTGGCTCAAAGGCGACGACGGCACGTCGGACGACGATGAAGATGAGGCTGACGACGACGGCGACGCCAGGCCTGCGCGCAAGGTCGTGCCCGAGAAGCGCCGCAAGAAGCTGCTGGACCCAACCACCTGGGTTCGCGACAAGCAGCTGGTCGACCTAGCACGGCTCGCCCAGAAGTCGCTGGGCGAAGACGTGTTCGACGACCACAACGACTTCCGCGCCCGGTTCGAGGCCACGCTCAGGACGGCGGGCCAGAAGATCAGCGCCCCCGATAAAAAGCTGATCTACCGTGCCGTGAGCTGGCGCGACGAGACGGCGCCGCCCGTCATCGCCAAGCGCACCAAGCTGAAAGCCAGCGAGCACTTCGAGCCCGGCTTCGACGGCGCTTACCTGGAACTGGACGGCAAAGACCGCTACATGGTGGAGTACGAGCCCGACACCGACCTGCGCGACACTGAGCAGGTGCCGCTGACCGAAGCCGGCGGCATCGAGGCCTTCTTCCAGCGCGAAGTGCTGCCCCATGCGCCCGATGCCTGGATCGACATGACTACGACTAAGATCGGCTACGAGGTCTCGTTCGCACGCTACTTCTACAAGCCGGTGCCGTTAAGGACGCTCGAGCAGATCAAGGACGACATCCTCGAGTTGGAACGCCAAACGGGCGGCCTGCTGCAAAAGGTAGTGGGGGCTGTCTGATGCTGGCACCGTACCCGAACTACACGCCATCTGGCCTGCCCTGGGCACCCCAGATCCCTGAGGGTTGGCAAGTGCAGCGCAATGGGCGCTTGTTCAGCCACCGGGTTGAAACCGGCTATCCGGACCTGCCGATCCTAGAGGTGTCGCTGCGCACCGGCGTGCGTGTGCGCGACATGGTAAACGGCAAGCGCAAGCAGGTCATGAGCGCGAAGGAGAAGTACAAGCGCGCCGTCAAGGGGGACATCGCCTACAACATGATGCGCATGTGGCAGGGCGCGGTCGGTCCTGCACCGACTGATGGCTTGGTCAGCCCGGCCTATGTAGTGGTCAGGCCCCATGTGGGCGTGAACACCACGTACTTCAGCTACCTGTTCCGCACAGCCTCCTATATGCAGGAGGTCAACAAGTTCTCTCGCGGCATCGTGGCAGACCGGAATCGGCTTTACTGGGAGTCTTTCAAACAGATGCCAGTGCTAGTTCCCACAACCAAAGAGCAGGAACAGATCGCGGCGTACCTGAGAGCACAGGACGCGCGAATCGCGCGCCTGATCAATGCGAAGCGTGAGCTCGTTGCGCTCTTGGAGGAGCAGAAGCAGATCATCATCGAGCGGCTAATCACGCAGGGCTTGGACGGCTCTGCGCCACGTATCGCATCCAAGCTCGATTGGATTCCTACCATACCGGCGCATTGGGGGCAGTTCAAGATCAAGCACATCGCGCTATTCAACCCGTCGAGAACAGAGAGCGCAGCGCGTCGGCTCAGTGATGACATGGTCTCTTTTGTCCCAATGGAAGCAATCTCGGTCGACGGCGTGTTGGGGGCTGTCGAGAGCCGAAAGGCTGCGGAAGTCTGGGAGGGATACACGTACTTTCGCCGCAACGATGTGGTAATGGCGAAGATCACACCGTGCTTTGAGAACGGCAAGGGCGGCTTGCTCAACAAACTACCGACCGATATCGGCTTTGGCACGACGGAGTTCATCGTGCTCAGGGCACGGGAATCGCGGGTTCGTCCGGCGTTTCTGGCACATGTACTGTCCCTGAAGACGTTCCGCAACCGCGGAGCCGACGCGATGACCGGTGCGGCCGGGCAGCAGCGAGTACCGCTGGCGTTCGTCAAGGGTTTCGAAATCGCGTTGCCACCCTTGGACGAACAAGACCGGATCCTCGCTGCGCTTGAAGTGGCCACCACGGAACAGGATGTCGCGCTTCAGAGAGTCGGTAACGAAATCACACTCCTTCGCGAATACCGCGATCGGCAGATCGCCGACGTGGTAACGGGCCAAATCGACGTACGGTACTGGCAACCTGATCCCGAAGATCAGATCACTGAAGAAGCCCTGACGGCACTTGGCGATGATGACGACACCACGGAAGAGGAAACTGATGGCGACGACGGACACGACTGAAAAGGGGCTGGAAAGCCTAATCGTGCGGCACCTGACCGGGCAGTCCCCGGCACAGGCCGTACCCGCCGACACCGCGCAGGACGGCGCTGGCCACTATGCGGTGGGCAGCTACGTGCAGGGCGGCCCGGTCGACTACAATCGCGAGCTAGCGCTGGACGTGCCCAAGTTGCTGGCCTTCCTGCA
>CBFGOU010000067.1:0-13087 GCA_965650445.1 uncultured Oxalobacteraceae bacterium
GGGCCGGCAATGGTGCGCACCACCGACGACAAATCGAAGCCGATCACGCGCTCGTACTCGGCCTGCGCCAGGCCGTCGGCCCACAGGCCGGCGGTCTTCGCGTAGGTTTCGACCAGCTTGACCAGTTCCTCGTCGCGCCCGGTCAGGCGCAGGTAGCGTATGGTCTGCTCGTCGATGTAGAACATGGCCGCGGTGGAGCCGAATTCGGGCGCCATGTTGGCGATGGTGGCGCGGTCGCCCAGGGTCAGCGCGCTGGCGCCTTCGCCGAAGAATTCCAGGTAGGACGACACCACTTTCTGCTTGCGCAAAAATTCGGTCAGGGCCAGCACAATGTCGGTGGCGGTGATGCCGGGCTGCGGCCTGCCGGTGAGGCGCACGCCGATGATGTCGGGCAGGCGCATCCACGAAGCGCGGCCCAGCATGACGCTTTCGGCTTCCAGCCCGCCCACGCCGATGGCGATCACGCCGAGCGCGTCGACCATCGGCGTATGCGAATCGGTGCCGACCAGGGTGTCGGGGAAGGCCACGCCGTCCACCGCCTGGATCACCGGCGACATGCGCTCCAGATTGATCTGGTGCAGGATGCCGTTCCCCGGCGGGATCACGTCGACGTTCCTGAACGCCTTTTTTGTCCAGTTGATGAAGTCGAAACGGTCTTCGTTGCGGCGCTCTTCGATGGCGCGGTTCTTGGCGAAAGCGTCGGGATCGAAGCCGCCGCATTCCACCGCCAGCGAGTGATCCACCACCAGCTGGGTCGGCACCACCGGGTTGACCATGGCCGGGTCGCCGCCTTGCAGGGCGATGGCGTCGCGCAGCCCGGCCAGGTCGACCAGCGCGGTCTGGCCGAGGATGTCGTGGCACACCACGCGCGCCGGAAACCATGGAAAGTCCAGGTCGCGCCGGCGTTCGATCAGTTGTGTCAGCGAAGCGTCCAGGGTGGCCGGGTCGCAGCGGCGCACCAGGTTCTCGGCCAGCACGCGCGAAGTGTAGGGCAGCTTGTCGTAGGCGCCGGGGGCGATCGCCTCGACCGCGGCGCGCGTGTCGAAGTAATCGAGGGTGGTGCCCGGCAGGTTCTTGCGGTGTGCGGTATTCATTGTCGCTTTCAGTTGCGTTCGCCGATCGGCACGAACTGCAGGTCGTCGGGGCCGACGTAGTTCGCGCTCGGGCGGATGATCTTGTTGTCGATGCGCTGTTCGATCACATGGGCCGCCCAGCCGGACGTGCGCGAGATGACGAACAGCGGCGTGAACATGGAGGTCGGCACGCCCATCATGTGGTACGACACGGCCGAAAACCAGTCCAGGTTGGGGAACATCTTCTTGATGTCCCACATGACCGTCTCCAGCCGTTCGGCGATGTCGAACATCCTGGTCGAGCCGGCCTGTTCGGACAGGGTGCGCGCCACTTCCTTGATCACCTTGTTGCGCGGGTCGGAAATGGTGTAGACCGGGTGGCCGAAGCCGATCACCACTTCCTTGTTCTCGACGCGGCGGCGGATGTCGGCTTCGGCTTCGTCGGCGTTCTGGTAGCGCTTCTGGATCTCGAACGCGGCTTCGTTGGCGCCGCCGTGTTTGGGGCCGCGCAGCGCGCCGATGGCGGCGGTGATCGCCGAGTGCATGTCCGAGCCGGTGCCGGCCACCACGCGGGCGGTGAAGGTGGAGGCGTTGAACTCGTGTTCGGCGTACAGGATCAGCGAGGTGTGCATCGCGCGGACCCAGTCTTCGCTCGGCTTTTCGCCATGCAGCAGGTGCAGGAAGTGGCCGCCGATGGAGTCGTCGTCGGTCTCGACGTCGATGCGCTTGCCGTTGTGGCTGAAGTGGTACCAGTACAGCAGCATGGAGCCGAAGGAGGCCATCAGGCGGTCGGCGATGTCGCGCGCGTCCGGCATGCTGTGGTCGTCTTTCTCGGGCAGGGCGCAGCCGAGCGCCGACACGCCGGTGCGCATCACGTCCATCGGGTGGCTGGCCGCGGGCAGCGCTTCCAGCGCCGCCTTGACCACCTGGGGCAGGCCGCGCAGCGACTTCAGGTGCGCCTTGTAGGCCTTCAGCTCGGCCGCCGTGGGCAGCTTGGCGTGCACCAGCAGGTAGGCGATTTCCTCGAACTCGCAGCTGTTGGCGACGTCGAGGATGTCATAGCCGCGGTAGTGCAGGTCGTTGCCGCTCTTGCCGACCGAGCACAGGGCGGTGTTGCCGGCGGTGACGCCGGACAGGGCGACCGATTTCTTGGGTTTGAAGGGAGTGGCTGCAGTGCTCATGGTGTCTCCGGATTTATTTTGCTTTGCCCTGCGCGAACAGCGCATCGAGCTTTTGTTCGTAGTCGTGATAGCCAAGGTAGTCGTACAGCTCCATGCGGCTTTGCATGGCCGGCACGACGTTCTTCTGGGTGCCTTCGGCGCGCAGGGTCTTGTAGAAGTTCAGCGCGGCCGCGTTCATGGCGCGGTAGGCGCCGCAGCAGTACAGGGCGATGTCGACCTTGGCCGAGCGCAGTTCGTCCAGCGTGAACAGGGGAGTGGCGCCGAATTCGGTCAGGTTGGCCAGGATCGGCACCCCGACGGCTTCGCGGAATTGGCGGTACATCTCCAGTTGCGTGATCGCTTCCGGGAAGATCATGTCGGCGCCGGCTTCGACGTAGGCGCAGGCGCGGTCGATGGCGGCACCCAGGCCTTCCACGGCGAGCGAGTCGGTACGGGCCATGATGACGAAGCTGTCGTCGTGGCGCGCGTCGACGGCAGCCTTGATGCGGTCGACCATCTCTTCCTTGCTGACGATTTCCTTGCCAGGACGGTGGCCGCAGCGCTTGGCCGAGACCTGGTCTTCCATGTGCACCGCGGCCACGTCGGCGCGGATCATGTGGCGGATGGTGCGGGCGATGTTGAAGGCGCCGCCCCAGCCGGTGTCGATGTCGACCAGCAGCGGCAGGCCGCAGGCATCGGTGATGCGCTGGGCGTCGGTGATGACGTCGTCCATGGTGCTGATGCCCAGGTCCGGCATGCCCAGCGAATTGGCAGCCACGCCGCCACCGGACAGGTAGACGGCCTTGTAGCCGGTCTGCTCGGCCATGCGGGCGGTGTAGGCGGTGATGGCGCCGACCACCTGGAGAGGCGATTCTTGCTGGACCGCATTGCGAAACAGCGTGCCGCGAGTTTGTTTCATTCTTTGTTTCCTTGAGTGGGTCGTAGACGATCAGGCATAGGATGGCAAATACCGTGCCATCGATGACGGCCGAAATTTCGTCGTTAGAACAGGGGCTTAGACCGGTGGGAGTATAGCGGGATGTTTCAGATGTGTTTCAGTGAAACGAACTTGCTGGATTATGAAACGCGGCGCTGGGGTGTGGTGTCCGGTTCGACCGCGACCACGCGCACGCCGGCCGATTCCAGCGCACGCACCGCGGCCGGGCCGGCGAGGGTGTCGGTGATGACGGTGTGGACCCGGTTCAGGCCGCACAGGATCAGGCCGGCGCGGCGTTCGAGTTTGGAGCTGTCAGCCAGCACGATGATCTGTTCGGCCTGATCGATCAGGGTCTTTTCCGCTTCGATCAAGACCGGGTCGGCTTCCATCAGGCCCAGCATGGACAGGCCGAACACGCTCATGAACATCTTGCTGGCGTAATAGTGTTCGTGCACGTCCCGCGCGAACGGGCTGAGGATCACGTTCTGTTCGCGGTACACGGTGCCGCCGGGGAGGATGACTTCATTGTCCGTCGTCGACAGCAGCCGTTCGGCCATGACGAAGGAATTGGTGATGATCCTCAGTTCGCGCGCGGCCAGGTATTCGGCCATCATGAAGGTGGTGGTGCCGCCGTTGATGATGATGGTTTCGTCATCCTGGCACAGGCTGGCGGCGTGGCGCGCGATCGCCCGCTTGCTGCGCGCATTCAGATCCAGGCTGCCGTGAAACGATGTGCTGGCCAGGCTGGCGTTGTGCCGGTTCGGCATCCGCGCCATGCCGCCGCGCGTGCGCGCCAGCAGGCGCCGCTCCGCCAGCCATTGGATATCGCGCCGGACCGTGGCAGGCGACACTTCCAGCCATCCCACCATCTGGTCGACGCTGGCGTTGTGGTGCTGCTCAAGCAGCTTGAGCAACAGCTTGCGACGCTCGTGGTGCTCCATCGTTTTTTCTCCTGAGAACGCAGTCGGTTAGCGTAGCGTATTGGCTGCGCTGTATGGACGGCGGCGCGCGGAAACTCATCGTGTTGATCGATTCGTCGCCATCACGGCGTAGCAGTGTTGTTGATCGGTTAATATGCGTGCAGTTCAACCACCTTTGGAGTTGCAGATGCGCATACTGGCTTTGTTGTCTGGATGGACGAGTGTCGTGATCCTGGCCGGATGCGCACAGACGCCGCCGCCAAGCGTCGACGCTCCGCCAACTGCGCGCGGCGACAGCAAGGCGACAGCAATCGAGGTGTGCATGCCCGCCGGGGAGCGCCAGTATCTGTCCCGGCTGATATGCGCCGGTGGCGCGCGACCGACCTTCGAGCGTTCCGGCAGCGTCGGCCAGCGCAATCCTTTTCCCAAAGGACTCAGCGACAAGGAAGCCGCAGGGGCGATCGACCGCTCGTTGCGCGGTGCGCCGCTGCAGGCGGGCGAGGTCGATTCCCACGTGATCGACGCGTACGAGGTGAGCTGCGGCGAGGTCAAGCGGCGCCGGCCGGCTTTACCCTGCGGGCGCGCGACTAAGAGCAACTAACAAAACCTCTATTTGTAGTCAGAGCAACATGAGCTGTACACTGAGCCTTGGCGAAGGACCGCTATCGGCCAGGAGCAGACGTAGCTGGCATACACAATTCGACGATAACACGCTCGGCCTAATGAAGATGTAATGATGTTAAACTTCTTGGGAAAGATATTGCCGCCTTTCATCCTCGGTCCGCTGATGGTTGGAGGGTCAATTTGGGGTCTTTTCTTTCAGCCTGAGCCAGGTTGGTCGGACTATTTTCTCCTTCCGTTCTGCATCTTAATGGAAGCATGGGGCACGTGGGTTTGGGCCAAAACAAGTGAAAATGTGTTTTATTACAAACGAACTGAAGCTAATGCCTCTAACAGCAAAGGTAAAAAGTAAAGTGCCGAACTCTCTTTTCAGCCCAGACGCCCCCAAGCGCGCCGGTTAACCGCAACGTTCAACGACCGCTTTGTAGGAACCTGAACTTCCGGTTTGGGGCGGACGCTACTGGGTACAATCGGCCAGAAGCGGCCCTTGGCGACTCGCGAAATAATTGAAAGAATTAATGTTTCGACTATGGGGACTGGTTTCTCTTTAAAATTAAGCGGTAAGACTCAAGGGTTCGCCTGTACTATGGCGAACAGCAAAAGGGGCGCGGCTAAATTGAAAAGGCCATCGACCTATCAGACGCGGTGGCTCGGCGCGAGATTTGAAGGAATTTTGCGGCACTTGTAATTAGCCCAGCTTCCGGTCAGTACAGAACGCTTTAGTCGGGAGAAATTGCAATGAGTGCAATATATTTGGATTCAAATATTTATTTATCTATCGCACGTCGAGAGTCTATTTATGAGTATACGTTAGCAAAAATAAATAATCTTTGTAAAAATGGAATTTTATTTCCGCACTCACCTGCCCATGCAGAAGAAATTGCAGCCCGTCTTCTTGATGGAAGGGAAGTTGATATAACTCGACGATTTAAGAGTTTAGTTTCTCGTTTCAATGGCAGAAAGGGATATTTCCCGGGCAGTCCAAACATCAAAGAGACAGAGGGAATTATTTTCGAACTAGAATGCGCTGTTGCGAAAAACCCGGCATTGCATGATGCCATAGCGATACACAAGAAAAATCTTCAGAAAATGCGAGTGACAGTATTTGATAAGTCACGCCTGAGAGCAAGAGTGGAGCCTGATGACTTTGAAGATTGTATTCGCCGTGTTCAAAAGTATCTCAATCTAACCGACGTAGCAAGGAAAAATGATAGGTTTCACCTAGGTCGTAGAACAAAAAAAAGTTTGGAGGAAAATTTTTATGACCTTAATATATCAACCGAGAACGTTGAAACTTTTGATGAGTCGCGAAAGAAATATAAATTAGAGCCGCGTCGACTTGCCAACGTTCCAACTGATAAAATATTCCAGCACGAAGATTTTGTTAAGTTTGCAAAAAATGATTTCTCGGAAAGTGGAGCTAGTTTTGACAACGTGCCAAAAGGGAATGTTCTGCGTGATAGTTTTTATAAGACTGAAGGAGCTATCACGTTAGCGTTAAACTGCTTGGAGAAAGCAGGATATTTCCAAGAAGATAAAAACCATGCCTCCACCTTAAGCGGAAGAATGTTTGATGTCACCCATGCTATTTATGCGACCGGAGCGGAATATTTTGTGACCAACGACTTTCGGTTTGCAAAAAAAACAGCTGCGACTTACTTTTTTTTGGAAATTCCGACTAAAGTCATTGTAATTGATGACTTTGTTAATGGTGGTTTTCTAATGTGAGTACGCAGTCAATGTAATTTATATTCTTATTAAATAATGTGAGGTATTTTATTTGTCAAGTATTTTTATGGACTTCCACTTTGGGCAACGTCTGCCTGACGTGATAGTTCGTAAATCTTCTAAACAGGTAAGATGCTATACCGAACGCTGGTGGCCGAGTTTGGCCACAAGCGGTCACTCAATCGTCTCGCACGAATTGGCTTGGTGCGCCTCGCTACCTATTATGGAGATCAAAGCATGGGACCAGATGATTATCGTTATTCAGCCCTCATCGCCTCACAGAGATGGAAATTGTGGTTTCTCGGACCTATGGCAGCGTCTGCTGCGCTTTTACTATTCTGGAACGGTCAACTTGCTTTCTACCTCGATGCTGATCCGTCTTTCGTTAGCTTGGGAGGGACCGTCCTCGGCTTGACGACCCTAGTCGCCGGGTGTTTGACCTTGCAATGTCCTTCGTGCCGTTTGAGCCTGCTCTGGTACGGAGTTTCCAAAAAGTCCGTTGGGTCATGGCTCGAATGGGTCTTAGCCGTCCAAAAGTGTCCTCGCTGTGGGTTTGCCGACTCAACCGCCCAACAGCATCAGTCAAATTAAACTAAGTGCGGGCGCGTGGAGGTCCGCTTTGGGGCGATAGCGGTCGTACACAACGGTCCGCGTTAGGATGGCAAGTGTGTTCTTAGACGCTCAAAGCCAGCCGCTGGGCCAGCCAGTAGCCGCTGACCAGCATCAGTGTCACGCACAGCGCGGGCAGGCCGTGGCGGACAAACTGCGGCTGGCGGCGTGCCAGCATCAGCAGCGGCACCAGCAGCGCGGCAGCCATCAGCTGACCGGCTTCCACCCCGAGATTGAACGACAGCAGCGGCAGCACGATGTCGGTGGCCGGCTGCGCCAGCGCCGCATCGCGCACCGGGCCGGCAAAGCCGAAGCCGTGCACCAGGCCGAAGACGCCCGCCATCCAGTAATGTTCGCGCCCGGCCTCGCGTCCCAGCAGTGCCGCCAGGCAGGCGGCGATGATCGAGGCGGCGATCAACGGTTCGACCACGGCGGCGGGAGCCTGGACCAGATTGAGCGCCGCCAGCGCCAGGGTGAGCGAATGGGCCAGGGTGAAGGTGGTAACGATGCCCAGCATGGGCTTGAGACGGCGCTGGCCGAGCAGCAGGGCGCCGAGAAACAACAAATGATCGAAGCCGCCCAGAATATGGCCCATGCCCAGCGTGAACCAGGTACTCAGGGCAGCCGGGGCGGTGGTGGCGGCGAAGGCGGGAAGGCAGAGCGTGCATGCCAGCCCGGCGAATACGATGCGGAACAGCTTGGAGTGTAGGGTCATGGTCGGATCGGTCAATGGGATACTGGCGTTAGCGTAACCGGCAGATTCATCCTTGTCCAGTTGACAAATATTAGTGTTGTGTCGCCACGGCCGCCGCGCTGCCTGGCTTCGACCAGATCGGCCATGATTCCGTTCGCGTGTCAGCCCGGTTGGATTTTGCGCTAATATTGCGAGTTCTTAAGGGGACCTGTTGGACCGCACCATGAAGACCCAACTATTGCAGGACATCGATGAGAACAATTCCAGCGCCGCTTCGGCGCCGGCCATTCCCGTCCCCCATCGCACCCCGCCCGCAGCGGCGCCGGCTCCCGCAGTAGCTCCCAAGGTGTGGATGGGGCGTCCCGCTTCCACCGCCCAGAGCGAAGCCGCAGCGGCACCGCAGGCTGAAGCGGCAGCGCAAGTCAAACCCGCCGAGCCCGTGCCCGCAGCGGAGCCGATCCACGTGGTCGCGGACACCCGTCCGACCGCGCGCAAGGCCAGCCGCGCCGGTACGCTTGGCGCCTGTCTGCTGGGCCTGGTAATGGTCGGCCTGGTCGGCGTCTGGATGTACAAGGAAACCAAGCTGGACAATACGATGGCATTGCTGGCGCATACCTCGGCGCCCGTCGCCGCCGCTGCGCCGCCGGCGCCCGTCCCACCGGTCCCGAGTGCAAACGTGCCGGCGGAGCCGGCGGGGGGCGCGCGGCGCGCCCCGGGGGGGGGGGGCGGGCCCGCCGGGGCAGTGCCTGCGCCGGCGGCTCCCGCGCCGGCGCCGCGTCCCAAGGTGAAAGCCACCAAGGTGGCCGCAGCGGCTCCAGCCAGTCCCGCTCCCGCGCCACGGCGGCCCAAGAGCGTCGCAGCCGCACCCGCGCCGGCGCCGGCGGAGAAGCCGGGGCGCCCCGACGGCATGGCCGAAACCCTGCGCCTGTGCCGCGCCGCCGGCTATCACACCACCCAGTGCATCGAGCGCGGCTGCACCGCCACCCGCTACGGCCTAGCCTGCCGTGGCTAGCACGCACGTCATCTGCTCAACGACATGATTTTGTGGTTGAGCGTATTCGCGACATATTGACCCTAAATATCTGACATGCGATACATGAATGTCTGGCCGCGGGCGGACCGTGGCCTTACCTTTTCCAGGAGGATTCATGGTTTTGCATCGGATGAAAACACTGCTTGCCGGCATCGCCGCCGTCGCCCTGTTCGGGTGTGGCGCGAATGTTGAACAAGCCCCGAACGGACAGCCGAGCAAGCTGCTGGCCACCACGGCGGGCGTATTCGGATTAAGCAGCGACAGCAATTTCTATACCGTCGATACGGGCGCCGGGCTGGTCTTCAAGATCCGCCGCCTCGACAACGGGTCGAACACCCAGTCGGCCGGCGACATCGCCTCGATGGTGTACAACGGAGTCGAGTTCCAGGACCAGGGCCGCGGCAGCCAGATCAATTCCGGTTTCGACTTTCTGTATTCCGGGGTGTCGGCGGTGAGCGTGAACGCCGCCACGGTGGGAACCGATTACATCAAGATCACCGTGCAGGCCGGTAACCTGACCCACTATTACATGGCCAAACGCGGGGTCCCGAACATCTTCATGGGCACGTATTTCACCAGTGAACCCGATACCCTGAACCTGGCCCGCTTCATCGTGCGCATTCCGATCACCGCACTGCCCAACGGGCCGACGCCGTCGAACATCCGCAACAATACCGGGGCGATCGAGTCGGGCGACGTGTTCGGGCTGGCCAACGGCGAAACGCGCTCGAAACACTATTCGAACATGCGGCTCAGGGACTGGACCTCGATCGGCGCCACCGGCAACAACGTGGGCGTCTACATGGTGCGCGACAACCAGGAAGGCGGCTCGGGCGGACCGTTCTACCGCAGCCTGCTCAACCAGGGTACCGACACCAATCAGGAAATCACCTATATCGTCAATTACGGCGAGGCGCAAACCGAGTCGCCTTACCGTACCGGTATCCTCAACACCTACACGCTGGCCTTCACCAGCGGCGCCGCGCCGGGTACCATCGATACCTCATGGTTCTCGAATATGGGCCTGAGCGGCTATCTGGGCGCGGCAGGGCGCGGACGCGTTACCGGCGTGGGCATTAACGGACGCGCCAGCGGTGTTACCTATACCGTCGGTTTTTCCAATGCCACCGCGCAGTACTTCACAACCGCGGCCAGCGACACCGGTTACTTCAACATGACCGGCATGCGCCCCGGCACCTATACCATGAAGGTCTACCGCAACGAGATGGCGGTCGATTCGCGCTCGGTGTCGGTCACGGCGGGCGGCACCACGGTCTTGAACACGATCGCCATCGGGAGCGATCCCAACAGCGCCACCGCGCTGTGGCGTATCGGTACCTGGGATGGCTCGCCAGGGGAGTTCATCAACGGTAGCAAGGTCACCACCATGCACCCGTCCGACGTGCGCATGAGCAGCTGGACGCCGGCCGCCTACGTCGTCGGCAGTTCCAGCCCGGCCACCGGCTTCCCGGCCTACCAGTGGAAATCGGTCAACGGCACGCTGACGGTCAAGTTCAACCTGAGCGCAAGCCAGATCGCCGCGCACAAGCTGCGCATCGGCATCACCACCGCCTTCTCGGGCGCGCGTCCGCAAGTGAACATGAACAGCTGGGTTTCGTCGGTTCCGATCGCGTCCACCCAGCCGGGCACCCGTACACTGACGGTCGGCACCTACCGCGGCAACAACACTACCTTCTCCTACGATATTCCGTCGTCGGCGTTCGTGGCCGGCACCAACACGCTGACCATCTCGGCGGCCAGCGGATCGACCGGCACCACGTATCTGAGTCCGGGCTATTCGTTCGACGCGCTCGACTTGCTGTGATCGCCGCCGCGCCGGCAAGGGCGTAAGCCGGTGCCGGCAGCGGCGGCGTAGCAGTAGCCGGCGCCGCTCGCTTCGCCGGCCGCATCGATGGCGCCGACAAACACGTCGCCGCCGGCGGCCGGCCACACGTAGCGGCCGTAGATCCACTTGCCGTGCATGGCCACCGGCTTGGCCGCAGGGGTGAAGCTTCCCTCGCCATGCGGCTCGCCGTTCAGGAAGGCGCCTTCATAGCGGCCGGTGGGGCCGGTCAGCACGCCGCGCCCGGCCGGCCTGGCGAGCGCGATGCCACCCGTGTAGCTGGCCGCAGGCGCGCCGTCCGGATAGCGCAGCGAGCCCTGGCCGCCAGCCAGGCCGGCGGCGAACTGGCCTTCGTATTGGCCGCCACGCACGCTTGCCAGCTTGCCCGTGAGCGGCAGGCCATCGGCGAACGTGCCCTCGAAATAGCTGCCGTTGACGCGTTCGAGCTTGCCGGCTCCTTCCGGTTTCAGGCCGCGCACCTGGCCCACATAACGCGTACCGCTCCTGTATGCCAGCCCGTCCGGCGCAGGCGCGGGCGTCGCGTGGCGCAATTCGTTGAGCAGTTCCAGATTGTCGAGCAGGAGCGCGTCTTCGCTGTAGCGGCCCGACCTGGAAAACGTCACCGCGTGGCGCAGTGCCGCCAGCGCTTCATCCGGATGGTTGGCGCGCAGTGCCAGCGTGGCCAGGGCGCGGAAGATGTCGGGCGTCGGCTGGTAAATCGAGGCGGTGTCGAATCCGGCGATGCCTTCGTCGAGCGGCTCGCTGTCCGGGAGACTCAAATACACCTGGCCCAGACCGTGGTAAGTGGCGGGGTAGCTGGGATCGGCCTTGGCGGCGCTGCGGAAATGGTCGCGCGCCTTGCGCAGCAGTGCTTCCCAGCCCGGCAGGCCGCTGGCGCGCAGCGCCTCGGCATGGCTGCGCGCCAATTCGCCCTGCATGGCGAGCAGCTGGGCATTGCCGGGGAAGCGCTCGCTGAGCGCACGCACCGCCGCTTCGCTGTACCCCTCGCGGGAAAAGCGCAGCCGGTCGACATTGGCCTGGGCGCTGTCGGGATTGAGTTCCAGATTCCGCGCCAGTACCGCTTCGCGGGCTTCGCGCGGCACTCCCATGTAGGTCAGCACGGTGGCCAGGGCGGCGGCGACGTGCGGCGGGTCGAGGGCTTCGACCTTGATGTCGACCGGCGGGAACTTGATATCTTCGGCCTTGAACACCCGCGCACTCAGGTTCCTGCGCAGATACTGGGCAATGTCCTTGTCCAGGTCGGCGTAGCTGCGCTTGAACGCCAGCTGGGCGGCGCGGTCCTGGCCGATGCCGAGGTTGTACAGGCGCAGGTAGTGCGCCAGCTGGGCGCGCAGCTCGGGCGAGGAATTGAAATAATGGATCACAAAGCCGGCCCGGGCGTAAAACGCGTCGAGCTCGGTTTGATTGGTCCGGGTGGTGTCGGTGAAATTGAGTTTGGTCGTGTTGAACAGGTGGGCGCTATCGATGCGCATACTGCCGTTCGCACTGTACAGGCCCCTGACACGGTTGTCCTGCTCGTCGATATGGCCGACGCTGACGGACGTGTTGTCGTACCGGAAAGTGGAAAAATACTCGGCCATGCCTTCGTCGCACCACATCGGATAGGCCACGGTCAGCTGGGTCATGCGGACCAGATAATGGTGGTATTCGTGCAGCAGCACCCCGCGGGCGAAGGTCTGGGTGTCGCCGTCGCCGATGTAGCCCTTGACGCTGGCCATGGCGGCAAAGCCTTGCAGCGAGGTGGAGAACACGCCGCCGTAGTTTTCCGGCAGGCCGGCCTTCTTGAACAGATCCGGGTCGCCGATGGCCAGCACCGTGAGCGGCGCGACCGTGTCCAGCGCGTCGATGCCCAGCGCGCGCAAACTGAAGTGGCGCATGTGTTCCAGATCATTGACCAGCAGGCGGGCGGTGTCGGCCTTCTGGTCGGTCACCACGCGAAAGTGACTGGTTTCGGCCTGCACCCATTTGGCGCGGAACAGGGCGTCGATGTCGGCGCCAAAGGCGGGGATGCTGCACAGCGCCGCGGCGAGGCCGAGCAGGCGCGAAAGATTAAACATGGCAATATTGATAAAAATAAATAGTTTCCCATGTTAACAGCCAGCGGCGCCAATGGAAAGCGCGAACTACGCTTTGTCGTATTGCTGCCGAAAGGGCCAGATGGGCTGCTCGACATCGCCATATCCGGCGCGTAGACTGGACTTTCGGCTCATTGCTTGACGGAGGTCAGTATGCGGTCTTTCCTGGCGAAACCGGCTGCGGTCAGCGAGCCCGGCACGCCCGCGCAAGCCAGGCCGGCGCGTTCCGCGCCCGCCGTACACAGCGCCGTCGGGCATGATTTCACCCGCGTTCCCACGCACGGCCGCGCGCCGGCGGGCGGGGCCGTCGCGGCGCGCACCGAGCTGCGCCCGCACGACAGCGACCCGGCCGCCGAGCGCGCCGAGGCCGCCA
>CBFGOU010000068.1:0-13054 GCA_965650445.1 uncultured Oxalobacteraceae bacterium
GTCGTCACCGCCTGGCCCGGCGCCACCGCACAGGAAATGCAGGACCAGGTCGCCGAAAAGCTGGAAAAGCGGCTGCAGGAACTGCGCTGGTACGACCGTACCGAGACCTACACACGACCTGGCCTGGCCTTCACAACGTTGACTCTGCTTGACAGCACGCCGCCGTCGGAAGTGCAGGAACAGTTTTACCAGGCCCGCAAGAAAGTCGGAGACGAAGCCGGCAACCTGCCCTCCGGCGTGATCGGGCCGATGGTCAACGACGAATACTCCGACGTCACCTTTGCCCTGTTCGCGCTCAAGGCCAAGGGCGAACCGCAGCGCTTGCTCGTGCGCGACGCGGAGACGCTGCGCCAGCGGCTGCTGCACGTTCCGGGCGTAAAGAAGGTCAACATCGTTGGCGAGCAGCCGGAGCGCATCTATGTCGAGTTCTCGCATGAGCGCCTGGCAACGCTGGGCGTCAGCCCGCAGGATGTGTTCGCCGCGCTCCACAGCCAGAACGCGCTCACACCTGCTGGCTCCGTGGAAACCAAGGGACCGCAAGTGTTCATTCGCCTCGACGGCGCTTTCGATGAAATGCAAAAGATCCGCGATACGCCGGTGGTGGCGCAGGGACGCACCTTGAAACTGTCGGACATCGCCACGGTCAAGCGCGGCTATGAAGATCCGGCGACGTTCATGATCCGCAACGGCGGCGAACCCGCCCTGCTGCTCGGCATCGTCATGCGTGACGGTTGGAACGGGCTCGACCTGGGCAAGGCGCTGGACAAGGAGGTTGGTACGATCAACGCCGGTCTGCCGCTGGGTATGAGCCTCTCCAAAGTCACGGACCAGGCGGTCAATATCAGCTCGGCGGTCGATGAGTTCATGGTCAAGTTCTTCGTCGCGCTGCTGGTGGTCATGGTGGTGTGTTTCGTCAGCATGGGCTGGCGTGTCGGCATCGTGGTCGCTGCGGCCGTGCCGCTGACCTTGGCGGTCGTCTTCGTGGTAATGGCCGCGACCGGAAAGAACTTTGACCGCATCACCCTGGGCTCCCTGATCCTGGGATTGGGCCTGCTGGTGGACGACGCCATCATCGCCATCGAAATGATGGTGGTGAAAATGGAAGAAGGCTACAGCCGCGTCGCCGCGTCCGCCTATGCCTGGAGCCATACGGCCGCGCCCATGCTCTCGGGCACGCTGGTCACGGCCGTCGGCTTCATGCCCAACGGCTTCGCCCGTTCCACCGCGGGTGAATACACCAGTAATATGTTCTGGATCGTCGGCATCGCACTGATCGCCTCGTGGGTGGTTGCCGTGGTCTTTACGCCTTACCTCGGCGTCAAGCTGCTGCCCGACCTTCACAAGGTCGAAGGCGGCCACGACGCACTCTACGACACGCCACGCTATCACCGCTTCCGCCAGGTGCTCAAGCGCGTCATCACACGCAAGTGGCTGGTCGCCGGCGCGGTGGTCGGACTGTTCGTGGCGGCCGTGCTGGGCATGGCGGTGGTCAAGAAGCAATTCTTCCCGATCTCCGACCGCCCCGAAGTGCTGGTCGAAGTGCAGATGCCCTATGGCACGTCGATCGTGCAGACCAGCGCCGCCGCCGCGAAGGTGGAAGCATGGCTGGCCAAACAGGCGGAAGCGAAGATCGTCACCGCCTACGTCGGCCAAGGTGCTCCACGCTTTTACATGGCAATGGGACCGGAACTGCCCGACCCGTCGTTTGCCAAGATCGTGGTCCGTACCGACAACCAGAATGAGCGTGAGGTATTGAAAATGCGGCTGCGCAAGGCGATCGCCGACGGCCTCGCCTCCGAAGCGCGCATTCGTGTCACCCAGCTGGTGTTTGGTCCGTATTCGCCGTTTCCGGTCGCCTACCGGATCACCGGTCCGGACTCGGACAAGCTGCGCAACATCGCGGCCGATGTGCAGCACGTCATGGATGCCAGTCCGATGATGCGTACGGTAAACAACGACTGGGGCACGCGTACGCCCGCGCTGCACTTCACCTTGCAGCAGGATCGATTGCAGGCCGTGGGCTTGAGTTCCAGCGCCGTGGCGCAGCAACTGCAGTTCTTGCTGAGCGGTGTGCCGCTCACCGCCGTGCGTGAAGACATTCGCACGGTGCAAGTGATGGCTCGCTCGGCTGGCGACGTCCGGCTCGACCCAGCCAGGATCGCGGACTTCACGCTGACCGGCGCCAGCGGGCAACGCATCCCGCTGTCGCAGGTGGGCACGGTCGACGTGCGCATGGAGGAGCCGATCATACACCGGCGCGACCGCATGCCGACGATCACCGTGCGGGGCGACATCGCCGATGGTTTGCAGCCACCGGACGTGTCCAATGCCATTACGAAGCAGCTCCAGCCGATCATGGACAAGCTGCCGGGCGGCTACCACATCGAACAGGCCGGCTCCATCGAGGAATCCGGCAAAGCGACGAAAGCAATGCTGCCGCTGTTCCCAATCATGCTGGCGGTCACCCTGCTCATCCTCATTTTCCAGGTGCGCTCGATCTCCGCGATGGTCATGGTCTTCCTGACCAGCCCGTTGGGCCTGATCGGTGTGGTCCCCACCCTGATCCTGTTCCAGCAGCCATTCGGCATCAACGCGCTGGTCGGCCTGATTGCCCTGTCGGGAATCCTGATGCGCAACACCCTGATCCTGATCGGCCAGATCCACCACAACGAGCAGGCCGGACTGGATCCATTCCAGGCGGTTGTGGAGGCCACCGTGCAGCGTTCCCGTCCGGTGATCCTGACCGCGCTGGCGGCCATCCTGGCCTTCGTCCCGCTGACCCACTCCGTGTTCTGGGGCACGCTTGCTTACACGCTGATCGGCGGCACCTTCGCCGGGACCGTGCTCACTCTGGTGTTCCTGCCAGCCATGTATTCCATTTGGTACAAGATCAGCCCGGCAACGGAAACTCGCCGCGCTGATACTTCATTATCTGTCGTCGAAAGGGTTTGATATGTCGAAGTCTAGCGTTGTCGTTGTTACTGGCGTGTCATCGGGCATCGGGCGCGCCGCTGCGGAAAAATTCGCAAAGCGAGGATGCCGGGTGTTTGGCACCGTGCGCAGCATCGCCAAAACCACACCCCTGGCCGGCGTCGAGCTCATCGAGATGGACGTGCGCGACGACGTTTCCGTCAAGCGCGCAATGCAGTCCATCGTCGAGCAGGCCGGGCGCATCGATGTGCTCGTCAATAACGCGGGCATGACCATGATCGGGGCGGTCGAGGAAACCGCGGCCAGTGAAGCGGCATCGCTGTTCGAGACCAACGTGTTCGGCATCCTGCGCACGACGCAAGCGGTACTGCCGACCATGCGGGCTCAGCGCTCAGGACGCATCGTCAACGTCAGTTCGGTGCTCGGCTTTCTTCCAGCTCCGTACATGGGGCTCTATTCGGCGTCCAAGCATGCCGTCGAGGGGCTTTCCGAAACCCTGGACCATGAGGTACGCCAGTTCGGCATCCGTGTAACGCTGGTCGAACCGTCTTACGCCAAGACCAATCTGGACGCCAACTCGCCCCATGCCAGCTCGACCATCCCGGCCTATGACCGTGAACGTGGCCTCGTCACGCGTTCGGTTGCCGACAGTGTCAGGACCGCCCCCGAACCGGAGAGCGTGGCCAACACGATCGTTGAAGCGGCGCTTGGCGCATGGCGCATGCGCCGCACACCTGCCGGACAGGCGTCCCTGCTGAGCAAATTGCGTCGTTTCATGCCCGCTGGCCCGGTCGACGCAAGCCTGAGGAAGTCGTTCGGGCTCGCCTGACCTTTGCCTGCGTCCCGAGGTATATCAATTAAGTATATCTAGAGTTAATATTGTGAATTGATTGGCCAAAAACAGCATGCCAAACTTCTCCCCAAAAAGTTGGTAAAGCGCGGGAGCATGGGAACGCTATACGTGGACTCTGTATTGCGGCTTTTCATGCGCAGCTCCCGCGTCAGCTATACATTCACAAAAAAACTCCAAGGGACTTCTACCATGCGCGACCGCATCCATTGGCCGTTATTGCTCGCGGCATTAAGCACCCTGCCCATCGGCATGGCCGCAGCGGCGACCGAATCATCAAGTGTTCAACGCATCCAGTTAAAGGGGGATGCCGGCGGAAAGCGCTTCGATGGCATCGGCATTGTGGACGGTGGCGGCGCCACCTCGGTTCTGCTGAAGGATTATCCGGAGCCACAGCGCAGCCAGATCCTGGACCTGATGTACAAGCCGAAGTTCGGCGCGTCGGTCAGCGCCTTGCTGGTTGAAATCCCCGGCGACGGCAATTCGACGCAGGGCTCGATGCCCAGCCATATGCATACCCGGGACGACCTGGACTACACGCGCGGCTATACCTGGTGGGTGATGCGGGAGGCGAAGAAGCGCAATCCCGCGCTCACGCTGGACGGCACGGCCTGGAGCGGTCCCGGCTGGCTCGGCGACAACGGCAGGCGCTACCCGCAAGCCGGCCACAAGACGGCGGGCGAGCGGGAGTTCTTCTCGCCGGACGCGGCGGATTACTATGTAAGCTGGCTCAAGGGGCTGCGCCAAGTGTACGGACTGGAGTTCGACGCGATCGGCAGCCGCAACGAGAAAGGCGTCAGCTACGATTTCGTGAAAACGCTGCGCGCAAGGCTGGACGCGAACAACTTCGGCCATGTGAAGATCCACAGCTTCGACAATTGGCCGGATCAATCGAAATACGATTTCGTCAAGGACATGCCGGATGATAAGGAGCTGCGCGACGCGATCGACATCATCAGTGCGCACGTCAACGTGCTCGATAAGTCCAAGGTTCCGCCGGAAGTGCGGGAAGCGGCCGCAAAAATGGGCAAGCCCTTGTGGAACACCGAGGGACACGTGTACATCGCCGGTTATGACGGGGCGATCGGCGTGGTGCGCGCCTTCAACGAAAACTTCGTCCACAATGGCATCACCAAAATCGTCAACTGGTATGGCATCGCCGGGCTGTACACCACCGAGCCCTATGCCGGCGACAAGGAATCCGCAATCCGCGCGAACTGGCCTTGGAGCGGGCACTACCGCTTGAATCCGCACGTGTGGGCCTATGCGCATTACGGCCAGTTCACCGAGGCCGGCTGGACCTATTTAAACGGGGGCAGTGGCGAACTCGCCAACGGAGGCAGCTTTGTGACGCTCATGTCCCCCGGCAAGGACTACAGCGTCATCATCGAAACCAGCCAGGCCAAGGCGCCGCAGCAGGTGCGCTTCGAGGTGGGCGGCGGGTTGTCCACGCAGGGCTTGTCGGTATGGCGCAGCAACGCGCAAGAGCAGTTCGTCCGCCTCGCCGATCTCCGTCCGCGCAAGGGCGTGGTCACGCTAACGCTCGATCCGAATTCCATCTATTCGCTGACCACAACACGGGGCCAGCAAAAAGGCGCCTTCCCCGATGTGCCAGCGTTAAAGGCTTTCCCCTTCCCTTACCGTGAGACCTTCGAGCAGTACACGCAGCCCAAGGAGTGGGGCCATCTGCCGCGCTATTTCGCGGACATCGCGGGCGCGTTTGAACTGGCCTCCTGCCCGGACGGACAGGGCAAATGCATGCGCCAGGCCGTTCCCGTTCCCACCCATTCCTGGGCGCCGGATTGGAAGCCCTACACCATCATCGGCGACGACCAGTGGTCGGACTACGAGGTCAGCACCGATGTCTACCTGAACCCCGGCGATGTGGCGGGGGTGATGGGCCGCGTCAATCATGTCGGGACGGGATACGGATTCATCCCGAAGGGCTACTTCCTGCAATTGAGCGACAGCGGGCGGATCGAGCTGGTAGTGGTGCGCGGCAAGGCGGACAAGAAGGCGCTGGTGGGCGACGCCGAGCAGCAGGCATTGATCAAAGCGCAGAACGACGCCAGCGAGGGCGGCGAGAAAGTGCTGGCCGTTGCGCAGGTTCCTGGAGTCGGGGCGAAGCGCTGGCATCACTTGAAGCTTCAGTTCAAGGGCGCCGCGATCACGGGCTTCGTTGACGGCAAGCCGGTGGTAAACGCGACGGACGGCTTATGCGGCAAAGGGATGGCGGGCGTGATAGCTGGGGCGGATGCACAAAAGCTCAGCATGCCGTATTTCGACAACGTGACCGTCAATCAGATCGACGGACCCGTGCCCGCGCCTACGGCCGCGCTGCCCGGACAGGGACCGATGTACCGCCCCTCGAAGTCCACCGGCCCATAGGCGCATACAGCCAAGCCTCGATGTCATCATTTTTTGACTATACGCGCGATGATTTCCAAGGTCCGCCCCGGCAGGCCCCGTCGACTCAAACCTGAGGAGATCATTCGGGCTTGCCTGACAAGCTCATGTGGCTGACCGCCGCGGTGTATAGACCAAATACTGTAGTCCGGTCGGCGTTGCCCGCGAATACTGCAGATCTAACTGTTGAGCAGGGCCCGGGGGCTCAAGCAATCGGCGTCCGTGCCCTGCAATGACGGGAGCTTGAACGAAACACAGTTCGTCCAACAAGCCCATCAATAGCAATGATTGAACCAGGCTGATGCTGCCATGAACTCCGATGGTTTTACCTGGCTGCGTTTTGAGTGTGTTGATGGCGCTTGCCAAGTCGCCACTAAGGAGCGTTGAATGACGCCATTCCAAGTTGCTTAATGTGTTGCTGACAACGAATTTTTGATTGTTATTGATAAAGGATGCGAACGGTTCGATCTTCGAGTCAGGCCAGAATTGTGCCCATTCTTCGTACATCTTTCGGCCCAGCAGAACAGCGTCTTGCTCGGCCATGGTTTCGCTTATCAGTTCAGGAAAGTCGGCATACACATTCGGGCGCACGAAGGTATCTGGAGATTCGACGACGCCGTCCAGTGACATAAAAAGAAATGACTTCAATTTCCGCATGGCGTACCTCTTGGTTGCTCTGAGCCGCACAGTGCCGCTCTTACCTTGACGACGAACGGCGATTGCCGGAATCGACATCCGGCTCTCACTTTTTCTAAGCGTTCACTATCGTTTTCCCGACGAGGCTGCGCTCCAACCCGACATCTGGACACGGAGCGGTTACCGCTCGATCAGGCCGCTATTTACAATCGAAGACCGTCGGCCCGCGCTGCTCCCGGTCGTACTTCACGGTGACGGTGCATTCGGTCACATCGACGGGAATACGCCGCGCAAGTTCCACCGGCCCATAGGCGCAATACAGCCAAGTCTCGTTCTGATGCGGAGAACCGAGCGTCCACCGTCTGACATAAGTCTTGCGCGCGCCGCTTCTCGTAGTCCGCGCGGAATCCGGCACGAGGTAGGCCTGGCCATCCGCAGGTCCATGCAACATCCCCGATCCGTCGACGGGCCATGCGGCCGGTGCTGAAGCGGTCCAGTCCCCGGCTGTACTGTGCATCGGTACAACGCCGGGTGGAAGTGCCTCCGGACACACTGCGCGGTATGGCGCTACCGCCGCCGGTGCGCCATGGGCAGTGATCGGTCGACTGACCAGCCACGTTATTGCACCGGCCACCAGCAGCAACGCCAGTGGGAAACCGCGCCCCGTCATTGCTCGATCACATAAAAAGCCAATGGATTGTTGCCGGCATTGCGATAACGGCCGTCGCCCAGCTTTTCGGTGCGCGGCGCCGGTATGCGCATGAAGCGAGTCGCGATGAACATGCGTTTGTCGTCGGTGTTGTACTGATCCATGATCCAGATCCCGCTCGGCATTACCTTCAATAATAGGGCGGCGTGATGGCACGATCCCTGGTACCCGGTCTCACATCTCTTGGGAAAGCGCCCTCTGTCGAACGTGGCGATGGCGGTACCACGCGGGAAGGATTTGCCTGCTTTGAATGCTTCCATCACGTTCACACCCTGCTTCCACGCCACGGTCGACTTGCCTTTCAACCCTGGAACCAGTGCCTTGATGAGATCAACGCAGGTACCTGTACCGATCAGTGGCTTATTAATGAGTGTGTCGACTTCCGGATAAATGTAAGGCATTTCGAAGGCTCCTGTCGCTGACGTCGAAGGAAACTTCATCGTCGGCGGTCGCCGGAACCATGCGTTGATAGCTGGCAAGATATAAGTTACTGGATCGCAATTTCGTGAGCATGTGCCAAATCGACATGCCGGTGGCGACCTGCGCTTGTGCTGGCATATCGGAAGCGCGCAGCAGGTTCTCGTCGGCTTGCAAGAATTCGATCAGGCCGACGCCCCCTTTCTGATATGCCGTGAGCCAAGTCTCCCTCGCTCGACTAAGCGAGTCCATGCCCCGGGGCCTGATCCTCGCGTCATCCCTGTGGATGCTGCCCGGTCATCGATTGGGCGCCTCTTGGTGATGCGGTGGTTGCGCCACTGCTGTGCCTCAGAAATCGGCTTGTCCTTGCTGTCGGACTTGGGGAGTCAGCGCGAAAAAATAGCTGGGCGAGCGAGGCAGGGTTCAAACCCGGCAAATGGGGTCAAACCCATTCCATTACACACAACTCAGTCTTGCAATGCGCCCATCTCGCGTAACGTCCTGATTGTCTGAGCCGAAACTTGAACATCCTGCAGCCCTCGCCAGATTGTTTTCACGCCGGGTTCTCCGTCATGTTTTCGTGCGAGAAAACCGCCGATACGGGCCACCATGCGCAACACCTCGTTCATGCTGGGCGCAGCAGGTGCTTTCTTTTTATTGAGCAGATAGGCCGCCCGGATTTCGTCGGGATCGAAGAACAATGTGGCGTCGAGATCCGGACAGGTGCGCCCCTTGCGCATCAAGTACGCGATACGCCAGGCCACCACCATAAACAGCGCCAATGCCCGCTCCAGCCGGTCCATGGCGGACAGTTGCAGCTCTTCGACTTCACAGCCATTTTTGAGCACGTTGAAAAAGATCTCAATTTCCCAGCGCGCACGATACCAGTCGATCAGTTCGCTGGCGTCGGCCAACGTTTCAGCGCAGCGGTTGGTCAGCAAGCGCCATTCCACCGGTTTGATGCCCGCCGGCGGTTGCACTTCACGCGCCACGATGCAGGTTGCCTCGATCTTGCCGCGCTTGCCGTCACGCAGCAGGACGCGCTGGGCCCACACCTGCTGGCGCACCTGACGCGCCTTCTGCTTGCCGCGCCCCGCCATGATGAAGCTGATCTCGCCCAGCGGCATGCCGGCTGTGGTTTCAGGCCACAGGCGTTTGCCTTCGCCGTCAGCCAGGCAGCGGTCATGCTTGGCGCGCACGAGCCAATCGGCAGGCGTGCCCAATTGGGCTGCGCGCCGGAGCATTCCCATCATGTCCGCTTCGCGGTCGGCCACATACACCAGACGGGTATCGGGCAACTGCGCCGCCTGTTCGGCAACCCGCTCGTAGCCCTCTATCCAGCGTTCACTCTCTTTCACGCTGGCGGGGCGCTTGCCATCGGCGCCACGTTCTTCGCGCGCCCACATCCAGCCGTCGAGCAGGCCCAGCGGCTCACGCTCCAGCGTCACCGCGTACGTCGGATGCACATACATACCGCGCCGCGCTTCGTAGTTGAGCGGGCCCAGGCCGTCAATGTCCTGGCCGCTGAAGTCCAGTTCGGTGGTGTCCTGAATGCACAGAACAACCTTCTGCGTCGCCATACGTTCCATGGTGCGCGCCCAATGCGGCGCCAGAATGCCATCCCATGTCACCTCCGGGTTGGCCATAAAGCGGTAGGCCGCATGCGTCTCCGTCCAGTTGTCGCACGCTTCGGGAATGCTGGCCTTCGGTTTGGCAGCGAATGTTTCCATCAATTTTCTCGCCCTTTTGTTGAGGCGGGCATCGCCCAGGTCCAGCCCGGCAAATTCTTCGTCGGTCCAACTCTGTGCTGCTTGCTTTCTGCTCACGTGCGCCGCCCAAAAGACGAGAGTAAACGCGAAATCGAACAAATTTACAAGCGGGCTTGCAACTCAATGAATGTAAACAGCTTTCCGGCAGCGTTCAGGACGCGCTGCGGAGATGTGTGTAATGGAATGGGTCAAACCCGATGTCGGGTTTGACCCCATTTGCCGCGCGCAAAATTCATCGTAATTTAGTTCTCAAGGTTTGCTTGCAGCGGTCGCGCTAGCTAGCCCGCTGACACTTGGCACAACTGGGGCAGGCGGCTTAACGGCTTTTGCTTTGCCAACGGTCTTTTTAGTTATGATCGGTGCCAATGCAAGGGGCGTAACGAGTGGTGAAAGTGCTGCTCCAGCAATCGATACTTTGAAATTTCGTTGAGTTAAACTCAAGAACGTTACCCACAAATTCACTTTACTAAAGAACGGCAGATTTTTTTTAACATCTGCGGATTGATCCCCCAATACCAAAAAAACTATTTCGCTTAGTGAAGAGTTAAATTTTGCCAGCGGTATTAAGTTCTTATGATGGGCAGACAACCTTTTTCGAGCGCCCTTCCGAAATTCTTGATCTGACAAAAGCAATTCAGCAGAAACTTTACCTTGAGCAAAAAGATGACTAAATCCTGCTGAACCGCCTTTTCTGTGTTTGGCGTGAATAAATTGATTATTATTAGACAACAAATCACACAATTCAATTGAGGACGCTCCCGTTCGCGGCTTAATCAGTTTCTTATCAAGTAAATGAAACCCGCACGCCTTACTAACTCGCTCATTATAGTCGCCCTCGCTTTCGACCGAAAAATCATTTAATTTTGGTTTTTTCCCGCCAATGGGTGCTTTTGTATATATTTGAACATCGGGAAACACTAACGTCGATATAGGTATATTATTCAACGACGCGTTTATAGTATCAAGGAAGTCTTCATCTACTGCGAACCAGCTATTGGAAAACAAAATATAGATTTTTTTCTTGTATAGTAATTCATAATACAGGCAACTGTAAACAGAGTAATGGGTTTCATTCCCATTTACATCATAACAAAAAACTCTATTTGACTTTAGCTTTGCGATATTATGACTATTCGGCGGATTAGCCGCAAAGTAGTCATTAGCCGAAAGCATCGATTTAACACGAGTCTTTGAATTCGTGAAGCTAAACCCAGCGATCTTATCCCACTCACCGATCTCGGGCAAAGTCAGCTGTAGTTCTGCGGGAGCGCCCTTTTGCAGATCGCTTACTAACAAATCGTCGAGTACTGACTTCAATGCTTCATTTTGCACTCGCTGTATATTGTCAACCCAACCGAAGTCATTCTTATATATTGTAAGATCATAGTAACCGCCAAGGAGATTTGCAATATTCTTGAGCTCAGTAAAATCTTTAATTTTTGCTGTAAAACTATACTGCGGCCCACCTCCGCTTATCGTTTCTAGATCAACCCCGGTTCGTGCCTCGCCAGTTACAGCCTTGAGAATGTCGCGACTAACATCAATCCCAAATGTGTTAATGTTTGAATTACGTATTGCTTGCGTACGTTTTTGCATTGGCTCCTGTTCTAGCGAGTACAGGTCCACGCTGCGCAAAGTCGTATTATCAAGAGTGTTGAGTGCCGTTTTGATACCGAAGTCCAGAGCGAACTGCGCGTCGTCTAATAAATATCGTCCATAGCCGAATGTGAACGCGACTATACGTTTTTTGGTCTTTACAAAGAGCACCGCCGAAGCGGACATCGTAGTCAGCCCCGGCAATATTGAGCCATGAAGCACATCCAAATGGCCCGCCCAACGTGGTCTACCCTCTTCGCGCTCCTTCACATAAATCTTTCCCTCGATCCCTAGAGCCGCTTTCAAGTCGTGTTCTTTGACGCCCCTACCTGCAGAGTCGAGCAAGGCCATAAAATTGGCCGTGTCGATTTCGAAAAGGAAAGCATTTAAGCGAATTGAAAACTTTTTTTCTTCGGTGGCCATCTCTTCTCCAGCATCTCGAAATTTAGTGATTGTTGGAAAATACTATAACGATCGGAAAACAATTGCAAGAAATATTATATTCACCTTTCGACTATCCATGAAGCATCCCCAAACTTAGCCGAGCGCCCTTGGGGAAGAGTTGCGTCTGATTGTTCTCCATAATCCCCACGTTGTCCGGGAAGCAGGCGCCAAGCGCGACGCCGTCATTGCCGCACTTGAACACACGGCTAGCGAATGGGCCGACAAACATGATGACTAGGCGGCAAGCACAAACGCGGGAGCAACTGTCCGACGCCGGTGCGCGCTCGCCTCTGTCATGAGGTGTGCGAGGCGCATCTGGGGCGCATCGTGAAGATCGACCTCAAAAGCGAGCTGTTCGCTTACACGATCGATGAACGCGCTTGGCGCATGCACGCATAATGGACGGCAAGCTGCTGCTGGTCTCCAATACGAAGGACCTCGCGCGACCACCGCGGTCGTGAAACGGTATAAATCATTGGCTGATATCGAACGCGGCTTTCCCGTTTCGAAATCGGAAATTGAGATCGGCCCGGTCTATCAGCGCGAGTTCGCTATCGCCGGAATGGACACTCGCCAATCTGCGCCGTTTCCAGCACCATCGTGTCACTTCGAACGGCACAAGCACGATTACCGGAGATTCGACGATTAGCGAAGAGCAGACCGGAATTCTTGCCCCCTGACGATCCAAAAGCCGACCCTCGATACCCAGTTTCCCCCAGCCTCGCGTAGGAATATCAGGCAACCAACTTGAAACGGCTAGGTTAGCGGGGGCTGGTTCGGCGATGATTACGTATTACTTTTTTTTCGTCTAAGCAGTTCGCCCGATGCCGCATTCACCTCCTGCATCCGCCGAGTCGCGATATCTTGGAAAAGTTGATCAAAACTCGAATAGCGGTCCGGGTGATATGTCATTGCTAGTGTGCGCTTCATAGCCTTAACGTTTGCGTCGGCAGCGGTCAAGACCGGCATTAAAACTTCTTCTGGTGCGACGTCCATGCGATGATTATGTATCTCTGCTGGAGCAATTTCCTTATCTACGTGGTTCGGTCTGTTCCGCGCTGGCACCTGAACATTTAAACGAACTCTATATGGAATTGAAAACTGCACCGCTACTATTAAGCCATCGGTGTCGCGCCAATAGAGGCGACGCGTCCAGGCGTCATAGCGCAAGTCAGTGTTCCCGATTTTGCATCGGATGAAGTATTGGCATAATGCATCTTGTAGCGGGAGACCGCCCTTAGCCCCGTTGGCCAGGTTAAATTCCCCCACCTTTGGCCAGGTCAAACTCCCCCAGGC
>CBFGOU010000069.1:0-13013 GCA_965650445.1 uncultured Oxalobacteraceae bacterium
GATAGAGCATCAGCCTTCTAAGCTGAGGGTCACAGGTTCGATTCCTGTTGGGCAGGCCAATCCGCGTAGGACAGATCAAGATCGACTTCGTTGCTTTCCCTTAAATTCCGACCAACGAGCTGGTTTTAAGTGCAATTCGAATAATCGCTGCTCGACTCAAAATGTGATCGTGCATAAGTACGACCAATAAAGGCTCAAGCAGCGGGCACCGCATATTCAATACGATCACGACCATTTTCCTTGGAGCGATACAGGGCCTGGTCGGCACGGTCGATCAGCTCGGCCAACGCCAGCGGGCGCCGCACTTCAAACGCGATCACGCCGAAACTGCCGGTAACGCTGATGGCTTCGTGCTCGCTGATGCGAATCGGTTCACGCCGGACCGCCTCCCGCAGCTGCTCCACGCGCGCATGGCCGGTGGCCTCGTCCAGGCCCGGCAGCAGCACCAGGAATTCCTCACCGCCATAGCGGCCCACTGCGTCGCTTTGCCGCACGGATGCGCTCAAACGCGTCACCGCCTCGCGCAGCACCGCGTCGCCGGCGGGGTGACCGTAGGTGTCGTTGACGCGCTTGAAATGGTCCAGGTCCAGCAAGACCAGCAGCAAGGGCTGTTGCTGGGCGATGGCCTGTTCCAGCGCGCGTTCGATGATTTCCAGGATGGCGCCGCGATTCCAGGCGCCGGTCAAACTGTCCCTGAGCGCGCGCTGGCGCAATTGTTCACGCGACTGTTCCAGATCCCGCGTGCGCTCGCGCACCAGTTGCTCGGTATGCAGCTGGCGTTGCAGCAGATGACGTACCCGCAAGCGGTACAGCAGCGTCAGCAGCATGACTGCCAGCAGCGCGCATAGCAGGTAGAACGGCGTGGTGCGCCACCATGGCGGCAGAATGGTGACCGTATGCCTCTGCAACGGCGATACCCCGTGGCTGGAGGTATTGCTGGCGTAGTATTCGAACTGGTAGTCGCCGGGGGGCAGGGCGGCATAACGCACCTGCGCGACGGCCGACTCGGCCCAGCTGTCTTCCAGCCCCGCCAGCCGGAAGTGGAAACGCAGTCTGGTGCGATTCTGTGGATCCAGACTGGCCAGGTTCAGCTCAAGCGGCGCGTTGGACCACGGCAGTATCCACGCCTGGTCCGTCGCCAGCGGCTGGACGTCGCGGCGGGCCGCTTCGATGCGCACGCTCAGCGGCTGCGGCGCGAACAGGAGTTCAGGGCGGCGCACATGCGAGGCACCATTGCTGGTCGTGATCCACATCGAGCCGTCGACGTCCTCGTAGAAGACGCTCGCATTGGTGTCGTTCCAGATCAGGCCATCGTTCTGGTCGAAAAAACGCCAATGCTCGCGGTTCCACACTGCGATCCCGGCATCCGTCCCGACCCACAGCCAGCCCCGCCTGTCCTCATGCAGGGCGACAACGGTGGCGTCGTGCAACACGCGACTGTCCACAGCTTCGGCCCGCAAGCCCTGACCGGAGTAATGCGCACGCCACAGACCGCCCTGCACATCGCCAAGCCAGAGCGAACCGTCGGCGGAGCAGCTCATGTCAGATAAATCGATGCCGTTGCCCAACTGGTGTACTGCGTAGCTGCTCCAGCTGCCGCCATCGAGGCGTAGCAACTGGCGCGAGCTTAGAAACCATAATGCGCCGCCGGTCGCCTGACACTGGGTGATATAGGCCACGCTGTCGGCGCCGACGGGCTGCACCAGTCCTTCTGGCGGGTGCACCGCCTGCGCGCCCATGGTTGAATCGACCACGGCAATCCCATCGATGGTGGACAGCCAGAGCCGCTGCGTACCGTCCACGAGCAGGCGGCGCACCAGGGGCAAGTGGCGCGTATGAACGCTGGCGTGGCCGTCGCCCAGTCGCGCCAACAGTCCGGAAAAGCTGCCTCCCCATGCCTGACCGCCTTTGTCCAGCACCAGGCTGGACCACTGGTCCGGGCGCAAGCCGGATGCCATCGGGGTAAAACGCCGGGCACCGGGCAACAAACGCGCCAAACCGGAACGGGTACCGGCATACAGCACACCGGCGCCATCCCGGACAAAGGACAGCAGCACATCGGACGGCAAGCCTTGCTCAGCGGTCCAGTTCTCCCAGTTGCCGTAGCCCAGCCAGTGAATCAAACCCAAGCCGCGCGAGCCCAGCCACAGGCCGCCGCCTTGATCGAATTGCACGGCACTCAGGCCGCCGGCCGAGCGCAAGCCATTGGCGGGGCCGTAGTGCTCCCAGCGCGCCTGGTCCCACTGGACCAGGCCGTCGTCGACATTGCTGAGAATCCGGCCCTGGTCATCCTCGACGAGGAAAGGCCGCAGATTGGCTTTGCGCAGCACATCGCCCGGCGGAGTGCGGTCGACAAAGCGTTGCGCCCCGGGTGGCAGGGCAATGATGCGGGAATCCCCGCGCGCCCATAACTGACCAGTGCGGTCGCGCAGTATGGCGCGCCAGTTATCCGACGGGACACCCTGGGCAGCGCTCCATACTGTGAGTCCTTCCGAGCCACTGTGGCACAGCGACTGGCCGCACCCCATCCACAGCGCGGCGCCCGCCTCGACGTGGACGCTGCTGATATAGGCGAGCGGAGCGTGCCGCTTGACTTGCTCCTCGGAGAATACCGGCTCTACCTGCGGCTGGCCGTCGCGCAGTGTCAGCGTATAGACGCGCGAACCGGTAATGAGGTAGGGGCTGCCGGCGGGGCCGACGACCAGGCTCTGACCTGGCCAGACGTCGACATTGCGTCCGTCATGGCGCCGTACGGCCTGCAATCGCTCGCCGACCTTGAGAAAGAGTCCGTCGTAGTTGCCGACCCACAGCCTGTTGTTGTGGTCCACCAGCAACGCGGTAACCATGGCATCGCCCAAGCCTTCGCGTTGCGCGTAACGCTGAAAACTGGCACCGTTGTAGCGGAATAAGCCATTTTCGGTGCCTACCCACAGGTAACCGTCATGGTCGCGCGCCATCGCGGTGACGGCGAGGTTCGTCAAGCCATCCTGCTGGCCGTAGTAGCGCAGAGGCATTTGCTGGGCGCTTGCCACACCCGGCAACATTAATGCCAAAGTGACCAGGCTGCCCAGCATGCGGTACAGGCGCATTCCTGTTAGCGTCATTCTTTCCAGCAAAGCTCGATCCCAAGTTGTATTGTCGCCGGGCAAGCTTATGATGGAGTTCGGCTTTTGCCAAGGGGAATTTTTTTCAAGCGAGCTGGTTTTCTCCGTGCCTGTCACGGCTTGATGTTGCCGCCTTGCTGCGCCCCGCCCGGACCTTGCGTTCCCACAGTGCCGGTTTCGCCGCCAGGCATGTCCGTTCCTTTCAATTGGTCGCCCTGGGCAATGCTTTGCTTGGCCCCAGGGTTCCCCTGCTGCGAATTGCCTTCCTTACGCTTGCCCGCGTTCACATCCTGGCCAGCCGGCTCGATGCCGCCCGCATGGCCGCCGCGAATGCCGTCGATAGGGTTGTCGCTGTCTCCGCCGAGGGATTGATCGTGTCCGTGGTTGGTCATGTTGATCTCCCGAATGATGTAACTGAACATGTTCATCCTAGAGCACCACAGCGCGATCGCTCGTAGGCGCGCGCACCGGTGGAATGTAGGATTTTTGCTAGCTACCCTGCCAACTTTCCCGCGTCGCTAGAATGTGAAACAAATGCTACGAATTGTGTCAAAACCGTATTGACGGGCTGTGCTTGAGTATTCTGGCCTCGCAGTACTTGCTGAGGCGACAAGCTTCGCTGGCCTCAGCGGCCTTAAAATTTTTCACTATCTGGAGAATCACAATGAAAAAACTTGCCCTGTTTGCAGCAATTTGCACCGTGTCCGCGTTCGCTGGCGCCGCTCCAAAACCTGCCGCCGCGCCGGCGCCGCAAAACGTCAGTACCGCAAGCGCTGCTACCGCCAAGGAAGGCAAGGTCGACGGCCAGGCGACGGCTACGGCGGCCAAGGAACATAGTGCGGACAATGCCGTCACTCCGGCCGAAGTGAAAGCTGACGCGCAGGCTGCCACGCCAGCGGTCCCCGCAGCGCCCGCCGCACCGGCAGTCCCGGCTGCGCCAGCTGCCCCGGCTGCACCAGCTGCCAAATAAGTGTTCCGATGCCGCGCGGCCCCGCCGCGCGCACTGCGCACGCTCCTGCCAACGGCCGAGCGTGCTTTTTTTCGTCTATGCCGCCGGCTTCATGCACGCGTGCCTGGTGACCAGCATGTGTTCGTCTTCCACTGCTCATCAGCTGCTCCTCTCGATTGATGATCAGTGCTGCATGGCGGATAACCTCATGTTCACACTGTGGCGGAAAGACACTGTGCGCAAGCGAACGCAGTTCATGCGTTCAGGGTACACCCATCGGGCGCGCCAAAAAAAATACGGCGCCACAGCGCCGTATTCAGGGTTCAGCGTGTCGCCGCATCAGGGCTGCGGGGTCCAGCCCGCACCGTTGCTGTAGGCGGCGAAAATCTTGGTGCGGTCGGCAAACCCGGCGCTGACCTCGTCGGCGCTGAGCAGGTAACCGCCCACGCGCGTGGACAGGTTCAGCGGGGTGCCGGCCAGGTCGGCGGTGCCGTATTCGCGCCAGCCGCTGATCGCCGTCGGGACGGTGGGGTTGGGGGCGGGCTGGCCGTTCACGCCCAGGCCTGCCCAGCCGGCCGCATTGATGTGGCGGTCCATCTTGCAGTTGATGAAGGCGATATTGTCCCAGCTGGCCGTACCGCCCGGGCTGCGCGCCAGGTAGGTGGCGCCGTTGGGCACGTCGCTATGCAGGGCGCCCGAACCGGGGCCGTGGGTCAGCGAGCTGTTCAGGAACACGAAGCCCTTGTCGTTGGCGTTGGTGACGCGCGCCTGCAGCACGTAGCCGCCGGAGTTGGCGTTGACGCTGTCGCCGAGCGAACGGATCTCGCTCTCTTCGAACAGGGCCACATGGCTGCCGCCCCAGATGAAATCGACGTTGCCGGCCACCAGGGACTGGTAGAACCAGGCGTAGCCTTTCAGGTTCAGGGTGTCCTGTTCGCTGAAGAAAGCGGCGTTCCTGGCGATCAGACGGCCCTCGCTGTTGAAGTACACCGTTTCGGCCTGGCCCGAGATGGCCGCCGAGCGGACCATGGTGTTGCGGATGGTCAGGCTGTCCAGGGTCAGCAGGTCGACCGCTTCGATCAGCATCAGGGCGCGGCCGCCGCTCGGGGTGCCGGTGGTGGTCGGCGCTTCGCTCGCGCCTGTGCCCGGGTTCATGGTGTCGTAGTTGAGCTCCTGGATCACCACGCCGTCGCGGCTTTCGCCCTTCAGGGTGACATTGTCCTTGTTGCGCAGGAACAGCAATTCGTCGTACGTGCCGTTGCGTACGTTGATGGTGACCGGGTCTGCCTTGGCGAAGCTCTTCATGGCGTGGTTGAGCGCGCCTTGCACGGTGCGGAAGTCGGCTGGGCCATCATCGTCGACGGTCAGGGTCGTGCCGGTCGGCGCGGCGGCCTTGGTGCTGAACGTCCAGTTGGCGCTGCGGCCAATGCCAACGAAAGGCGTGCCGCCCAGCGAGGTGTTGGCGAAAACGCCGTTGGCAATGGCCACGTAGTATTCGGTGCCGTAGGCCAGCTTGTTGTTGTGTGGCTTGATGGTCACGGTATTGCCGACGATCTTGATCGGCGAATAATTGACCTTGCGTACATTGGTCGCGCCGGTGTAACCGAGCACATCGATTTCGCCGCTCAGCTTGATGGTGTCGACCAGCGCATCGTCGAGCTTGCGAAAGATGCGGATGGTGCCACCCGTGCCCGGGGTGGGCGGGCTGTCGAAGACCAGCTTGAGCTGGGCATCGACGTTTTCGTTGGTGCTGGCGGCGGCCGGCCAGGTGGCATTGTTGAGCAGGTAGGTCTGGGTCGGCTGAATGAATTGCGGGCTGATCGAGGCGGTGATGGTGCGGGTCAGGGTGCTGTCGGACCCGCTGGTAACCACGATCTTGGCGCTGCCTTCGCTGACCGGGGTCAGCTTGATGTTGTTGCCCTCGATGGTGACGGCGACCACCGCCGGGTTGCTGCTCGAGGCGGTGAAGGTGTCGGCGCTGCCATTGCTGCGTTTGGCGGTGACCGCCACGGTGAGCGGGGTGTCGCCGGCTTCGGCGCTGTAGGTCAGCGCGGCGGGATTGAGGGTCAGCTGCACGGGTTTGAGCGCGGGGTTGCCGACGCGCACGTCATCGATCATGAAGGACTTGTTGGCGGTGTACAGGCCGATCAGGCCACGGGCCGCGAACGAGGTATCGGTGGTCGAACCGAGGTTTTCGCCATCCAGGTAAACGGTCAGGGTGCTGCCGATCATTTCGAAACGCACGGTGTAGAACTGGGCGTCCATGTTGATCGCTTTCTTGACCTGCTTGAGACGGCTCAGCGCGCCGCTCACCGTTTCGGCGATCTCGACCTGGGTGCTGGTGGTGGCGCTTTGCACGTTCAGGCCGGCACCGTACCAGTTGCTGGCGTCGACATAACGGGTCACCAGGTACAGCTGCTTGTTGCCCGTGGTGCCATTGGTCATGGGACGGATGCGCGCCTCGACGAAATAGTCGCCCGAGGGAACATTGCCCATTTCACTGGCCTTGATCAGCGCCAGGATGCCGCCGGTGGAAGCGGCCGTGTATTGCATGACTTTGTTGGTCGAGCCGGTCGTTTCACTGACCACGCTGAAGGACCCGTTGGCGCCTGCCACAGGCAGCAAGTCCCACTTGGCGCTGCTGCCGTTCTGGAAGTCGTCGCAGAAATACAGGCCGCTGGCCGGGCAGGTCAGGGTCGGATTGGTGTCGACGACGACACTGCCGGTGCCGCTGATGGACGTGCTGAGCTTGCCACCGCCGGCCTGGGACAGCGCGTTGGCCTTGACAATCGAGGCCGGACGCAGGGTGTAGGCGTAAGGCACGGTCCAGCTGACATTGTTCGACACCGAGCAGGCGCCGAGCGCAGCGCCGTTGAGCAGCGAACCGGTATCCTTGAATGCGCCCGGATTGCTGCCCGAGGGGATGGCGACGCTGTCGCAATTGACCGCGCCGTTGATGGCGAACACATTATTTTGCGACAGGATCTTGGCGGCAGTGCCAACCCCGATGCTGTAGCTGTAGCCATATACGGGCAAGGATTTGGTGCCGGCGTAGTAGTTGTTAAACAGATGCACCATGCCGAACCGCACGCGCGGTGCGCGCTGGGTGATGTCGGTCCAGACGTTGTTGGAGAAGGTGATGCGCAACTTGCCTTCATCGGTGGTGGCGGTGTCGCTCGAGCCGATCAGGTTGTTCTTGTTGTGCTTGTTAAAGCTGTTGTACGACACCGTCACATAGTCGGATGCGTTGGTGATGTCGAGCGCGCCGTCGTGGCATTGCTTGGTGTGGCCGTTTTCCACCGGCAGCATGTCGTCGGTAACGGGGGCATCGGTGAAGCTGTTGTGGTCGATCCAGATATGGTCGGACGAGGTGATGCCGATCGCGTCGTAGGCCGAATTCCAGTTGCCGGTCGCTCCGTCGGTGGGGTCCCAGACCGGGCCGACGTCGCAGGGGTTGACCAGCTTGAGGTTGCGGATAATGATTTGCGACACGCTCGAGAGCACGATGCGGCCGTTGACGAAGCCGGCGTTGCTGCCGGCCCCGATCAGGGTCGTGTTGCTCTTGAGGCGGATGGCGCCACGCGCGGCCTGGTCGCCGGTGCTGGTGTAGGGCACGCCCTCGCTCATGTCGATGATGCCGTTGACCTTGATGATCTTGCCGTTCGTGCCGGCATTGGCGATCGCGGCCAGCAATTCCTTGCGGTTGTTGACGGTATAGATTTGCGAGGTGATGGCGTTGGCGCCGCCGACGGTGCCGCCGGCCTGGCTGGCCCAGCCGTCAGCCGGTGCCGTCTGGCGGGCCGGATCGACCGCGTCGGCAGCGTTGCCGCCGACGGCGGCCATCACCATGGCGGCGCACAGCGCGGCCTTGAAGCTCAATTGCTTCCCGAATCGTTTCATTTGGTGCTCCTGTCACAGGAAAGGGAAATGCTGCGGCCGCGTCGGCCGCGCGCTGTCAGATGCCGTTGCGACGGCGCCGCACCAGGGCCATGGCTCCGGCGCCGGCCAGCAGCAGGGCGGCGCCGCCCGGTGCCGGCACTTCGGTCGCGGCGGCCAGGCCGATCTGGCTGGTGAAGGAGACGAAGTCGCCATTCCATGTGACGTTGCTCATGTCCAGGCCGAGCGTGTGGCTGTCGATGATAGTCAGCAGCGGCATGCCGCCGATGGCGCTGGTGTCGAGCAGGGTGAAGGCCGCGAGCGCGGCCGGCAGGGTGGCGCCGAAATCGAAGCGCATGCTGTAGGCGCCAGGGGGGATGCTGGCGTTGTTGGTCACCGTCAGCAGGCCGGTGCTGGAGAAGTCGAACATGAACAGGTAGTCGCCGGTCTCGAATTCGACCCCGCTCTCGGTCGGCTCCAGCTTGGTGGTGTTGGAGCCGGCGACGGCAGCGAAATCGCTGTCGTTGCCCAGCACGGCGGTGGTGCCGTTGTAGGTGGCCGTGATCACGGTCGTGGCCAGTGGCAAGATGTCCGCGTGTGCTTGGCTTGCGGAAAAAGCGGCCGCAAGTGTCCCCATTAGCATTATTTTTTTCATGGTGTCTTGGTCCCGAAGGTTGTTGTAAAGATCGTTACTGCATAAAGCATCGATGAAGCGAAACTAGGTCGATAAGCTCGTGTTGAAGACCTTCCCGCCAATAGTCACCTTGCTGAGCTTGAGGCCACGGACGTTGTACAGATACCAGGGCTGGGCCGCGTTGACCGGCGTGCCGAAGTCGCTGTCGCTGATGGTGACGTCGCGAATGGGCAGGATCGGCAATGGCTTGGCGCCGTTATAGTCGAACGCGACCGGTCCGAGCAGCAGGAAGGCTTGGTAGCACGAGAAACGGCCTTTGCCGGTATCGACGCCGCCGACCTTGACGCCGGAAATGTGCACGTGCGATACCACCGGCGGGCGGATGCGCACGTTGTCGCCGCCAGGGGCATAGTCGCAATCGATGGTGATGACCGCTCCGGCCGAGGAAGCGACCGACTTGGGTGGTATCGGCGAACCCGGCAGGGGTGAATAGAATTGCGGTTCGATCGACACGCCGTTCGGGATCGACACGTTGCGTACGTAGAAATGCTTGAGGAAACCGCCGCGGTTCATATTCGTTTTCATGCGGATGGCGGTGCTGAGCGGACTGGTGGCCCAGTTGACGTTGCGAAACTCGATGTCCTGCGCATAAATGTTCTGGATACCGCCCGACATTTCGCTGCCCAGGGTGACGCCGCCGTGGCCGCTGTTCATGACGCAGTGCTGGATCAGCACGTTCTGGGTGGGGCCGTATTGGGTGTCGAGGTTCTTGCCGGCCTTGATGGCGATGCAGTCGTCGCCGCAATTGAAGGTGCATTTTTCGACCAGCACGGTGTCGCAGGCTTCCGGATCGAAACCATCGCTGTTCGGGCCCATGCTGTCCATGTGCACGTCGCGAATTTCCAGATAGCGGCAGTTGACCGGGTGGTGTTGCCAGAACGGCGCCTGGTTGATCTGGTATCCCTTGAGCAGCACATTGGTGCAGCTGATGAATTCGACCATGCAGGGGCGCAGGAAGTGGCCACGGCCGAAGATGCGGCGCGCCACCGGCACGTTCGCTTCCGACAGGGATGGCAGGTAGGCGTCGTCGGCGCGCCAGCGTTTGCCGTCGCCCTCGATCAGCGCGGCCTGCTCGGCGCTCATGCCGGGGGCGATCTCGCTGACCTTGCTGGCATTGTTGGGGTTGACCACGTTCTGGGCGAACTGTTGGCGCGGGCCTGGCTTGCGCTTGCCTTTCCAGTCCCACCAGCATTCGCCAGTCGCTTCGAGCGGCACGCCGCCCTGGCCGTCCAGAATGCTGGTCCAGTCTTCGCCGGTAAGGGCGATATTGTCCTGGCCGTTGGCGTACACCAGCGGGCAATAGTTGAGGCAATCGTTGCTTTGCCAGCGCGACAGGACCAGCTTGCCGTTCGGTCCGCAGTCGACGTCGCCATATTTGGCGAAATCGTCCGGATCGTTGCTGAAGTAGACGTGGGCGCCCGCCTTCAGGTGCACGTGGACGTTCGATTTCAGGACGATCGGGCCCTTGACCAGCCAATTGCCTGCGGGGATGACGACCCGGCCACCGCCGGCCGAGTGGCAGGCGGCGATCGCGGCGGCGATGGCTGCATAGCAATCGGCAGCGCCTGGCGCCGGCGTGCCGACCTCGCCTTCTTCGTGGTGGCCGGTGTAGGCCTTGACCATGACGGTCTTGCATGGCACCGCGCCATGCTCGGTGATGACGAAGTCTTGCTTGCGGAAGGTCAGCGGTGTGCGGAAGCGGTCGGCAATGGCCTGCGCCTGGCGCCAGGGATCGGTGTTGGCGGTCGCGAAGGCGGGCAGGGCGGCGCTGCCGCCAAGGGCCAGGCTGACGGCCGACGCGGCGCGCATCAGGGCGCGGCGCTGCAGGTTGATGGATTGCGTCATTACATTACTCCAGTAAATCAAATAGTGGGAGGCCGGGCGGCGGCACGCGCGCCTCCAGGCCGGACGGCGCGCGCGGCGGCCCTCAGTGGGGCCGGCGTGATGGGGCCAGGCAATTCGGGGGCAGTGGCATGGGCGTCTCTCTTATCATTGTCGTCCACCCCATCATGGGAGGCGGATCGGTCCTGCTTGCTGCTGGCGTCAAGCTAGCCACGCGAAAATGTGCGCGTGACGCGCTCCAGATGGGCGCGCATGGCCGTGCGCGCGGCTGCCGGATCGTGCGCGACAATCGCCGCGAGAATACGCCGGTGGTCCTTGAGCGTTTCTTTACGCAATTCTTCAGTCTGAAAGTGTTCTTTGAGCTTATGCCACAGGCGGCCGCGCTGGCTCCACAGGTATTCGACCATGCCGACATAGGCGCTATTGCCGGTGGCGCGCGCGATGGCCAGGTGAAAGTTGCGGTCGGCCTGTTCGTTGCTGCTGTAATTGTCGTGGTTGCGTTCCATCTCGATGATGGCGGCAAGAATGGCATCGATGGCGCTGTCGCTGGCCATGCGGGCGGCCAGGGCGCACACCTCGGCTTCGATCAGCCGGCGCGCGGACAGCACCTCGAACGGGCCCGGCCCGGCGACCTCGACGGTGGGCGGAACGTCGACGGGAGCGCTGACATACACGCCCGAGCCGCTGCGCACTTCGACTTCGCCACCCAGTTCGAGGGCGATCAGGGCTTCGCGCAGGGAGGCGCGCGACAGGTTCAGGCGGGTGGACAGTTCACGCTCGGAAGGCAGGCGTTCGCCCGGCGCGATGCACTCTTCGCGAATCAGCTCCTTGATCCGTTCGGCCACGACCCGGTACAGGCGCGGCTCGTGCGTCATCGAATCATTCGCGGAAGAAAATTTTTTTAGCATGGCACCCAAGTGCAAGCGATTTGGTCAGGCCATTCTAAATTGGTCTTACCAATTGCGCAAGGTGCTCCGACCAAAAAAATATTGGCCTGAATGCCGCGGCTACTTCGCCCGGTGCACCCGGTGCGTCGCCAGGCGGCGCTGCAGATTGCCGAGAACGCGCTGGGCGCGGCCCAGGACGCTGCCTGCCAGATAGGCGATGGTAGCGGCCGGGTGCTGGATGCCATAGCCTTGCCGGCCCAGATTCTGTGGCATGAAAAAGCGGCTGAAGCGCAGCAAGGCGCCCTCGTCGCTGGTGCGGAAGCGGCCATTGACGTGGGTGGTGTTGAAACCGTATTCGTTACTGAACAGGAAGACGGCAGTGGGCGAGGTCATCGAAATATCGTGCGGTCCGTCGGCCGGCAGCTCCAGGTAGGGCAGCACGTAGGAGACGCGGATGCGCAGCGCCAGGTCGGGAATGTAGATGTGCAGCGGGGTGATCAGGCCTGCGCGTTCGAGCAGGTAGGGAAGAAACAGCAGCTTGGTGCGCACCGCGCGCAGGTGCTTGGCGAAAGCCGCGCGCAGGGCCGACGGCGCAACGGCCGGTTCCGCCGGCAAGAGTTCGCCCGGGATACCGATCAGGCGTTGCCAGTAACTGAGGGCGTCGTCGCTGGCGCTACGCAGGGTGCTCGGGGTGTCGGTATCGAGGTTGATGACGCTGCCCGGCTTCATGAAGGTGACGCAGCGCTGGGCGGCGCTGTGCGCGGCCCAGCGGGCAACACTGCCGGGCGAATTCTGGCAATCGTTGAGGTAGTAGTTTTCGATGTTGGAGAATGTGGCAAAGGAGGCAAACGGGACCGTCATGCCAGGCGCGAACGCGACGATCTGTAAGCGGATGCGTTGCAGCTTTTCGGCCGCGGCCTTGCGCCGCAGTTCGCTTTCAAAGGGATTGCCAACCCAGTTGGCGTAGCCGAACTCGGTCAGCAGCACGTCGATATCGGCGCCGGCGCCGGCGCGCGTCAGACTGGCCTTGACCTTGCGGCAGTTTTCGGCGCTGGCGATGGCGCAGTCGTTCAGATTGAGGATATTGCGCCCGCCGCAGGCAATCAGGCAGTAAGAGTGGCCGTCCGAATACGGGTGCACGGTGATGTCCATCTCGTTGTCGAGTTGGACTGGTCTGCCGGCCATGCATTCGATGACGCAAAAGCCATTGCCGCGCAAGAAGCCGACCACGCGCTTGTCCTTGGTGTGCTGGTAGAGCAGGGTGACCTTGCCGGGGAAATCCTGCTTCAGGCGCTTGATGAAAGAGATCGAAAAGTGGTCGGGATGGTCGTGCGAGAACCAGACGAAGGTATTGCGGTGCTGGCTGGCGATCTCGTGCACCAGGCCGGCGTTGGAGGTGGAGGTGTCCAGCAGGCTCCAGCCGTTATTGAAGGCCGGTCCTTCAACCCACGGGTCGACCAGCAGCAAGGTGCTGTCGTTGGTGACATAGAAACAGGCGTGATTCACGAATGTCAGCAATTTGGTGTTCATGGTGCACCGTGTGGTGGAAGCTAGATGGCGATGAATTGCCCGCGATGAAAGCCGAGCGCGGTTTGCGGATCGGCCTGGCAGCGTTCCACCAGGCCGACGAAGATGACGTTGTCGCCGTCCCGGTAGCGGCT
>CBFGOU010000070.1:0-12970 GCA_965650445.1 uncultured Oxalobacteraceae bacterium
GGCGCCGGCGCCAGCGCCGGCAAAGAAGGTCGCTGCGGCGGCCGTCAGCGACGACTGGGAAGAATTCTGACGTTTCCCCCGGCCTGGCGGCCGGTGCATGCGGTAGAAGCGTAATAAAGAGGATAACAAGGTGCCGCAACATAAACAGGAAACTGTCAAAGAGTTCAATTTCACCCGCGGTGATTTTGAACGGGTCCGCGCGCTGATTTACCAGCGCGCCGGGATCTCGCTGGCAGACAGCAAGCAGGAGATGGTCTACAGCCGCCTGGCGCGGCGCCTGCGCGCCACCGGCATCGATTCGTTCAGCGATTACCTGAACGATCTCGAAGGCGGACGCCTGGGCCAGGAGTGGGAATCGTTCACCAACGCGCTCACCACCAACCTGACCTCGTTCTTTCGCGAGGCGCATCACTTCCCGCTGCTGGCCGAGCATCTGAAAAAGCTGCGCGACGGGCCGGTCACGATCTGGTGCTCGGCCAGTTCGACCGGCGAGGAACCGTATTCGATCGCCATGACCGCGTGCGAAGCGTTCAACACGCTCACCCCGCCGGTGCACATCATCGCCACCGACATCGACACCAATGTGCTGGCCACGGGAGAGAAGGGCGTGTACGGCATCGAGCGCATCGACAAGATGGCGCCCGAGCGCGCGCGGCGCTTTTTCCTGCGCGGTAAAGGGGCCCAGGAAGGCATGGTGCGGGTGCGGCCGGAACTGCGCCAGCTCGTCACCTTCAAGCAGCTCAACCTGTTGGCCGAGGGCTGGCCGCTGTCGGGCCAGTTCGATGCGATCTTCTGCCGCAACGTGATGATCTACTTCGACAAGGCGACCCAGCGCCAGATCCTGGCGCGCTTCGTGCCGCTGATGAAGGAGCACGCATTGCTGTTCGCTGGCCATTCGGAGAATTTCCTGTACGTGTCGGAAGCATTGAAGTTGCGCGGCAAGACCGTCTACGAGCTCGATCGCAGAGCGTCGTAAGGGGACTGGAGATGGCAATCGAACCGAGAGAACAATTCGCCACCAACGTGTATTTCGACCGCACGTTCGACTGCGACGCGGCCAAGATCCTGCCGGGCGAGTACTACTACACGCCCAAGGACATGCTGATCGTGACGGTGCTGGGCTCGTGCGTGTCGGCCTGCATCCGCGACCGCGTGACCGGCCTGGGCGGCATGAACCACTTCATGCTGCCGGACGGCGGCGGCGATGCCGGCAGCCCGGTCTCGGCCTCGATGCGCTACGGGACCTACGCCATGGAAGTGCTGATCAACGACCTGCTCAAGGCCGGCGCCAGGCGCGAGAACATGGAAGCGAAAGTGTTCGGCGGCGGCGCGGTGCTGCGCGGCTTTACCGCCATGAACGTGGGCGAGCGCAACGCCGCCTTCGTGATGAATTATCTGAAGACCGAGAAAATGCGGGTGGTCGCGGAAGACCTGAACGATATCTATCCGCGCAAGGTGTACTTTTTCCCGCGCACCGGCAAGGTGCTGGTGAAAAAGCTGATGCAGACCCATAACGACACCCTGGCCAAGCGCGAACTCGATTACGCGAAGCGGCTCAAGGTCGAGCCGGTGGGCGGCGATATCGACCTGTTTTGAAAGAATTGAGAGCGGCCTATATGAAGACCAAGGTATTGATCGTAGACGACTCGGCACTGATCCGCAGTGTGATGAGCGAAATCATTTCGAGCCAGAGCGACATGCAGGTGGTGGGCGTGGCGCCCGATCCGCTGGTGGCGCGCGAACTGATCAAGCAGACCAACCCGGACGTGCTCACGCTCGACGTCGAGATGCCGAAGATGGACGGCCTCGACTTCCTCGAAAAGCTGATGCGCCTGCGCCCGATGCCGGTGGTGATGGTGTCCTCGCTGACCGAACGCGGTTCCGAAATCACCATGCGCGCGCTGGAACTGGGCGCGGTCGACTTCGTCACCAAGCCGAAGATTTCGATCCAGAGCGGCATGCGCGAGTACACCGAGCTGATCGCCGACAAGATCCGCGCCGCCGCCAAGGCGCGCATCCGTCCGCGCACGCTGGCCGCCGGCGCTCCGACCACGGCGCTGCCGGCGCTGCGCAATCCGCTGACGTCGTCGGAAAAGCTGATCATCATCGGCGCCTCCACCGGCGGCACCGAAGCGATCCGCGAATTTCTCATGCAGATGCCGTCGGACTGTCCGGGCATCCTGATCGCCCAGCACATGCCGGAAGGTTTTACGACTTCCTTCGCGCGCCGCCTCGATTCGCTGTGCAAGATCAGCGTGCGCGAAGCCCAGGGCGAAGAGCGCGTGCTGCCGGGCCACGCCTACATCGCGCCGGGCCACTCGCACCTGCTGCTGGCGCGTTCGGGCGCCAACTATGTCACCCGCATCGAGCAGAGCGAACCGGTCAACCGCCACCGTCCATCGGTCGACGTGCTGTTCCGGTCGGCGGCGCTGGCGGCCGGTAAAAATGCAGTCGGGGTCATCCTCACCGGCATGGGCAAGGATGGCGCGGCCGGCATGCTGGAAATGAAGACCGCGGGGGCCTATAACTTCGCCCAGGACGAGGCTTCCTGCGTGGTGTTCGGCATGCCGCGCGAAGCCATTGCCATGGGCGGCACGCACGAAGTGGCGCCCCTGACCGCGCTGCCGGGCATGGTGCTTGGCTATCTTGCAACGCATGGTGCGCGTGCGTTGCGCGTTTGAGCCGAAAGGCGTTTATTTGCAGTTCGTTTGTTCGCCTCACGGCAACAAAAATGCTATGCTTAAGACTGCTTCCGCAGGACTGAAGCCTATCAATAACCACAGTAGAGAATCAACGGAGTAATTCATGGCTGATCCAAAGATGCGCTTTTTAGTAGTTGACGATTTCTCGACGATGCGCCGCATCGTCCGCAATCTGTTGAAGGAACTGGGTTACGCCAACGTCGACGAAGCGGAAGACGGCGTGATGGCGCTGGCCAAGCTGCGCAGCGAGCCATTCGACTTCGTGGTCTCGGACTGGAACATGCCGAACATGGACGGCTTGACGATGCTCCAGAACATTCGTGCCGACCCCACGCTGGCCAAGTTGCCGGTGCTGATGGTGACGGCCGAAGCGAAGAAAGAAAACATCATCGCCGCCGCCCAGGCGGGCGCCAACGGTTATGTGGTCAAGCCGTTCACCGCCGCCACGCTCGACGAAAAGCTGAACAAGATTTTCGAAAAACTCGAAAAAGTCGGAGCCTGAGATGGGCGAGCACAGCGCCGACAGCGCGGTCCATCTGGGCAGCGCATCGGGAGAGCCGGGCACGCACGACGAATTTCTGAGCCGTATTGGCCACATGACGCGCGCGCTGCACGACAGCCTGCGCGGCCTTGGCCTCGACAAACTGATTGAAAAGGCGGCCAGCGACATCCCCGATGCGCGCGACCGCCTCGATTACGTGGCGCGCCTGTCCGAACAGGCCGCACAAAAGGTGCTCAACGCCACCGACGCGGCCGCGCCACTGCAGGACAGCATCGACGGCAACGCCGCCGCGCTGAGCGCGTCGTGGCAAGCCCTGCTGAACGCGCCCGGCACCACCGATGCCCAATGGCGCGCCCTGGCGCAACAGACCATCGACCAGATGGGCGAAGCGCGCCAGCACACCAGCGCCACCAGGAGCCATCTGATGGACATCATGATGGCGCAGGACTTCCAGGATCTGACCGGGCAGGTGATCACCAAGGTCACCACCATCGCCCAGAACCTGGAACAGCAGCTGGTGCAGATGCTGGTCGATTTTGCGCCGGCGGACGTCAAGCGCGAATTCGACAATGGCCTGCTGAACGGGCCGCAGATCAATCCCGAAGGCAAGAGCGACGTGGTCGCCGATCAAAGCCAGGTGGACGATCTGCTCGACAGCCTGGGTTTCTAAGCTGCGCGGCGGCCCGTCCCTGCGCCGCGCCTGATCATCGGCCCCACCTCGCGAACCTACAATGCACGAAACAAATTTCATCGTCCGCGAACCGTTGCTCGATCCGAAGCAGCGCGTGATCGGTTACGAATTATCCTGGCAACACCATAACAATCAAGTCGTCACCGACGACGACCTGGAAGCGCTGATCAGTTTTGTCGCCGAGAACGTCAATGACGACGAGCACGGCTGGCTGCTGCGCGACAAAATCCTGTTTCTCGACGCCGTGCCCGCGATGCTCTCGCGCGACGCGCTGTTCAACATGCCGCCCGAGCGCACCGTGCTGACCATGAAGGCGGCCGACCTGGCCGATCCCGACACCTTGTCGGCGGTGCAAGGCTTGCGCGCCGGCGGCGTGGGCATTTCGATCCGCGACGGCGACCTCAGCCATCTGGGGCGCAATCTGAACATCACCGCTTCCTACGTCGAAGTGCGTTTTACCGGCGCCGACGTGGCTGCGCAGGCACGCGCCTTTGCGGCCGGCAAGCAGGCATCGGTGCGCATGGTGGGCCGTCCGGTGGGCACCTGGGCCGATTTCGACGCCTGCGCCGCGCTCGGGCTGGATGCCTTTGTCGGCAAGCTGCACCTGACCCCGCGTCCGGGCAATGCCGTCAAGGGCATGAACCCGGCCCAGACGATCATTCTGCAATTAATGCAGATGGTGCAGGCCAATGAAGACATTCCCAAGATCGAGAGCGTGCTCAAGCGCGACCCGGCGCTGTCGTACAAGCTGCTGCGCTTCATCAACTCGGCGGGATTCGGCGCCACGCGCGAGATTCAGTCATTAAAGCAAGCCATTTCCATGCTGGGCTATGCGCCGCTGTACCGCTGGCTGACCCTGTTGCTGGCCACGGCCAGTACCAGCGGTTATTCGCCGGTGCTGATGGAAACGGCGGTGGTGCGCGGACGCCTGGCCGAGCTGCTGGGGCAGAAAGCCCTGCCGCGCGGCGAGGGCGAGAATCTGTTCGTGGCGGGCATGTTCTCGCTGCTGGACCGCTTGCTGGGCTTGCCGATGAAGGAAGTGCTGGACACGATCCAGCTGCCGGACGAAGTGGTCCGCGCGCTGCTCACCCGCGGCGGCATGTATGGGCCATATCTGGCGCTGGCCGAGGCCTGCGAGCTCAATTCGAACCTGGTCGCTTCGCTGGCCAAGGCGCTCAATATCGCGCCGGCGGATGTCAACAAGGCGCACCTGTCGGCGCTGGCCTGGGCGCAGAACGTCACCACCGGCGCATGAACGCTCGTCCCCGCTTGCGCGAGGACGACTATTCAGATCTCCAGATTGTCGATCAGGCGGGTGGTGCCCAGTTTGGCCGCGGCCAGCACCACCAGCGGCGCCTTCTGCGCCAGATCGCCGGCGCTCGGCGGCTGCAGATCGTTCTGTTTGCGAATCGAAATATAATCCGGCTTCCAGCCACGCTTGGCCAGCTCGTCCATGGCCTTGTGCTCCAGCTGGAACACGTCCAGGTGGCCCGCGCGCACTTCCTCTGCCACCCAGTTCAGCGCGCGATACAGGGCCGGCGCCTGGGCCCGTTCCGCGTCCGACAGGTACATATTGCGTGACGATAGCGCCAGGCCATCATCGGCCCGGTAAGTCTCGGCCGCGATAATCTTGGTGGGCAGGGCAAACTGCCGGCTCATGTTCCGCACCATCATCAGTTGCTGATAGTCCTTCTTGCCGAACACGGCCACTTTCGGCTGTACGCAGGAAAACAGCTTGAGCACCACGGTGGTCACGCCATCGAAAAAGCCCGGGCGGAACTCGCCTTCCAGCGTATTGTTCAGATCCTGGGGCGGGCGCACGCGAAATTCCTGCGGCTCCGGATACAGATCCTTCTCGGTCGGGGCGAACAGCACGTACACGCCTTCCTTCTCCAGCTTCTCGACGTCGGCCTGGAAGGTGCGCGGATACTTGTCGAAGTCTTCGTTCGGGCCGAACTGCAGGCGGTTGACGAAGATCGACGCCACCACCGGATCGCCGTGCTTGCGCGCCAGGCGCATCAGCGACAGATGGCCTTCGTGCAGATTGCCCATCGTGGGAACGAAAGCCGTGCGCAATTGCCCGCTGAGCTGGTCGCGCAGTTCTTCGACGGAAGAGATGATTTTCATGAAGGTGTTTCCTGTTTCTAAAAAATGGGCAGCGCTTAAGCCGGAGAATACGCCAGCCGAACGTAAATCGGCGCAAATGGTTCTGCCTGAGTAATTTCGATCAGCGTTTCCTTGGCCAGCTCCAGCATCGCCACAAAGTGCACCACCACGATGGGCACCCCGTGCTTGCCCTGGAACAGTTCGCCGAACTCGACGAAACGCGCCGATTGCAGCTGGCGCAGGATCGAGGTCATGTGCTCGCGTACCGACAATTCCTGGCGGCTGATCTTGTGATGCTGGGTCAGCTTGGCGCGCTTGAGAATATCGATGAAGGCGCGCTGGATCTCGTCGACATCAACCTGGGGCCAGGTCGGAATATTGCTCTGCTCGACAAACAGCTGGGGCCGCACGAAATCGCGGTCGACCTGGGGAATGGCATTCAGGTCGTAGGCCGCCAGCTTGATCTGTTCGTATTCCAGCAGGCGGCGCACCAGATCGGCGCGCGGGTCGCCCGCTTCGTCTTCCTCGGCCTTGCGTTGCGGCAGCAGCATGCGCGACTTGATCTCGATGAGCATGGCCGCCATCAGCAAATATTCGGCCGCCAGTTCCAGATTGTGCACACGGATCTGGTCGACATATTGCAGATATTGCAGGGTGACCTGCGCCATCGGAATGTCGAGGATATTGAAGTTTTGCTTGCGGATCAGGTACAGCAGCAGGTCGAGCGGACCTTCGAAGGCATCGAGAAAGATTTCGAGCGCGTCGGGCGGGATGTACAGGTCGCTCGGCATGCGCAGCAGGGGTTCGCCGTACAGGCGGGCAATGGCCTCGCCTTCGGGGGCCGCTACTGCCGCTTGCTCGGGGACGGCGGCGACACCCTCTGTCGCCGCCTGGTCTGGCAACATGGTCTTGGCCGAAAGATCAGAGCTTGCTTTGGTACACGTAGGCGTTCTGCTTGACGCGCGATTCCGCCGCTTTTTCCTGCTCGGTCAGGCTGACCGGCGCCTTGTCCCACAGCAGGGCGCGGCCGGCGCGCTGGCCTTCCTCAAGATGCGGGCGCTTGGCTTTGAGCTCCTTGATGAACAAGGTGTGCTCGGATTCGTACATGGAATGTTGTTTCGACAGTTTCATTGATGAACTCGGAAGGAATGAAGCGAACAGCCTATTTTACCGCGCCGGCCGGTTCCGGCGGGAAATCCCGCCGGACGGCCTGGGGCTTAAGGATGCAGGGCGTTGAGCTGACGGGCAATGATGTCGTGATTGAGCCACAAGGTCGGGCCGATTTCCTCGGCGGCGCCGTGGAACATCAGCGGGCCGGCGCCTTCCAGGACCAGCGAACTGAGGTGATCGGTGATCAGCGCCTTGCGGTCCTTGTGCTTGGCGGTAATTTCTTCCGACGTGCCGATCATGATGTCGGCCAGCGCCGGAGTGTTGTCCATCGGCCAGGCGGCAAAGTTGCGGAAGGTGGCGCTGGTGGCATCGTTGTTGTAGCGCTCGATCTGTTCGAGAATGTCTTCCAGCTTGACGCCATCGGCCAGCAGGCCCTGGCAGATTTCCCATTGCTGGTCGGCCCAGGCGCCGCCGCCTTCGCGCTTCAAGGCTTTGAGCAGCGGGAACAGCGACAGTTCCACGCCGACGAAAATGTCGGACGAATTGGTACGGATTTCCGGGCAGTTGAACACGGTGGCGTGCACGCCCTGGGCCCAGGCGGCCTGCGCCACGCTTTCCAGGCGCATCTTGGCGTAGCCCTGGGTGTAATTGGTGTACGTTTGCCACTGGTACTGGTCGCCGATCAGGATTTCGGTGCCGTGGTAGCCGTAGGCCGTGTAGCGGGCGCTGCCGCCGGTGGCTTGCACGCGCGCGCGGATGGCGGCGCTGGCGCCAATCAGGTGCTGCAGCGTGTTGGCGGTGACTTCATCGAAGTTCATCAAGATCAGCTTGCCGAGGTCGCTGTCGAGCAGGGCGCGCGAAGACATGAAGCGCTCGCCGCGGCCTTTGTAGATGCGGTTGGCAATGGCCAGGAAGGCTTTGATCTTCGGAATGCCACCGGCCATGGTGTGGGCGAAGAACACGCTGGCGCCATCCGGCACCAGCTTGTCGATCTCGCTCATGGCCCTGGCGGCCGACTCGCTGAAGCGGCGCACGCCGGCCTGGCGGCAGGCTTCGATCTTGTCCCAGTCGAGCTTATCGTCCTGCCAGCTCTTGAGGGTAATTCCCGACAGCATCTCGGTCGGATTCTGCCCGCCCTCCGGCGCGTCCATGTCGAAACCGGCCATCAGCGGCACATTGATGATGCGTCCGCCCAGCTTTTCCTCGGCTTCCGCATGCTCTTCCGCGGTCAATGCACGCAGGCCATTGTTTTCGTCGCGGCGGCCCACCGTGATGCCGACGATCGTCATGCCAGCCTTGCGGGCTTCATCGATCAGGCCGTTGACATAGCCGCGTCCAAACAGTTCGCCGAACAGGACGAACACGTCGCCCTTGCGAAACGGATTGGCCGTTGGAATGTGCCTCAGGGAAGTCAGTTCGGTCATAAGTAGCTACCACTCAAAAAGGTGAGAAGGATCGGACGCTGCGGTCCGCCGCCTATCGTGCGGGATATAGTGTTTTCGTTTCATTCAACGAGCTAAGCGCGACATTATAACGCTCGTGCCCGCCGCGCAATTAGAGGCTGTTGCCGCCGCATCACCAGGGGCGGCGGTTCCGCCGGGTTGGCGTGCGAATATTCCAGTTCTTCGGCCAGTTCGAAGCCAAAGGCGGCATAAAAATCGAGCAGCTTGGGCTGGTCGCTGCGCACCGCCAGGCGCAGTTCACTGACCGCGCTTTCGTGGGCCTGGTGGATGACCGCCTCGAGCAAGTGCTGCGACAGATTGGCCCCGCGGCAATGCGGCAGCACACCCATGCGCGCAATTTCCCAGATATCCGGTTCGTGATCGAGCGGCGCGAAACGCACCGAGCCGACCGCCTCAAAGTCCTGCAGCAGCAGGAAGGCGCCGCCGCGGCGCAAATCGTCGGCCACGCGCGCCAGGGTTTCCGTGTGGCCGCTGGAACTGGCGGCCACCTTGCCGGCCCAGGCCGCGCGGGTCAGGCTGACGATCAGGGGCGCATCCTCATCGGACGCGGCACGCACGACAATGGCCATGGCTTAACGAATGCGCATGCCCGGCTCGGCGCCCGGCCATGGTTCCAGCACGTACAGGCCCGGATTGGCTTGTTCATCCTTGGCCGAGGCGCACAGCACCATGCCTTCGGACACGCCGAATTTCATCTTGCGCGGCGCCAGGTTGGCCACCAGCACGGTCAGCTTGCCAATCAATTGCTCGGGCGTATAAGCCGCCTTGATGCCCGAGAAGACATTGCGCAGGCGGCCTTCGCCCACGTCCAGAGACAGGCGCAGCAGCTTGTCCGAGCCTTCCACCTGCTCGCAGTTGACGATTTTGGCGATGCGCAGGTCGATCTTGGTGAAATCGTCGATCTTGATTTCCGGCGCCAGTTCTTCGATGTCCGCGCCGGCCGGTGCTTGCGGGGCGGCAGGAGCGGGCGCGGCCACGGCCGGCTTGTCGAACAGGTCTTCGACCATCTTGGCGTCGACCCGGGTCATCAAGTGCTGGTAGGCACCGATGGTGCGGCCGAGCATGGTTTCATACACTGCCGCGCCGCGCGTATCGGCCCAGGACAGCTTGGCGTCGCCGAGGAACTCGGCCACCTTGGCCGCCACCTGGGGCAATACCGGCGCCAGCAGGATGGTCAGCTGGCGGAACAGGATCAGCGCGGTCGTGCACACGTCGTGCAATTCGGCGCTCTTGCCGGCATCCTTGGCCAGGATCCATGGCTTGTTTTCATCGACATACTGGTTGGTGATGTCGGCGATTTCCATGATTTCACGCAGGGCCTTGCCATACTCGCGCGCCTCGAAATAGGCGGCGATGCCGGCCTGGCGCTCGACGCCGTCGACGCTCAAGGCCTTGGCGACCCATTGCTGGGCCGTGGCCGACAGGCTTGGGGCCAGCTTGCCGTCGAATTTCTTGGCGATGAAGCCGGCGCAGCGGCTGGCGATGTTGACGTATTTGCCGATCAGGTCGCTGTTGACGCGCGCCACGAAGTCGTCGCCGTTGAAATCCAGGTCTTCGACTTTGCTGTTGAGCTTAAAGGCGATGTAGTAGCGCAGCCATTCCGGATTCATCTTCAAATCCAGATAGCGCAGCGGCGAAATGCCGGTGCCGCGCGACTTGGACATTTTTTCGTTGTTGACGGTCAGGTGGCCATGCACATTGACCTTCAGCTTGTCGATGACCGGATGGCCGGCGAAGTTCAGCATGGCGGGCCAGAACAGCAGGTGGAAGGAGACGATGTCCTTGCCGATGAAGTGCACCTGTTCGGTGGCCGGGTCGTTCAGCAGGGCGTCGAAGTCGATGCCTTGCTTGCCGCAATAATTCTTCAGGCTGGCCAGGTAGCCGACCGGCGCGTCCAGCCAGACGTAGAAAAACTTGTTCGGCGCATCGGGAATCGGGATGCCGAAATAGGGCGCGTCACGGGAAATATCCCAGTCGGCCAGTTTTTCGCCCGATTCGCCCAGCCATTCGGACACCTTGTTGACCATTTCCGATTGCAGGCGGCCGGGCGTGTTCAGCCACTCCTTCAGGAAGCTGAAGCAGCGCGGGTCGGACAGCGCGAAGAAATACTGTTCGGACGGCTTGAGGATGGGCGTGGAACCGGTGAACACCGAGAATGGATTAACCAGTTCGGTCGGCTGGTAGGCCGCGCCGCACACTTCGCAATTGTCGCCGTACTGGTCCTTGGCGCCGCACTTGGGGCACTCGCCCTTGATGTTGCGGTCGGCCAGGAACATGCCTTTGACCGGATCGAAGAAGCGGTCGACGGTCTTGGTGACGATCAGGCCGGCATCGCGCAGCTTGCGGTAAATGCCCTGCGACAGCTCGACGTTTTCCGGCGAATCGGTCGAGTACCAGTTGTCGAAGGCGATGTGGAAGCCGTCCAGGTATTGCTGGCGGCCGGCGGCGATCTTGGCCACGAATTCCTGCGGCGTGATGCCTTCCTTTTCGGCCGCGATCATGATCGGCGTGCCGTGGGTGTCGTCGGCGCAGACAAAGTGCACGTCGCCATTGTTCTGCATTCGCTGGAAGCGCACCCAGATGTCGGCCTGGATGTATTCCATCATGTGGCCGATGTGAAAGGCAGCGTTGGCGTAGGGCAGGGCAGTGGTGACGAACAACTTGCGGGTCATGGTGAGTGCGCTTATCGAGGGTGTGAGTTGGACTTGCACAGGGCAATCCTCCATTTTACCAGCGCTTGCGCCTGCTGCGCAGTGGGGCCGTGACCAGACTGTCATCGTTTTGCGCTAAACTTCGGCATTACCTTCGGAGATTTTCAATGAGTATCACAGCAGAGAGCGTCAAGGATTCCTTGGCGGCAGTCGTCGATCCCAACACCCAGAAAGACCTCGTTTCGTCCAAATGTGTCAAGAATATTAAGATCGATGGCGCCGATATCGGCTTCGACGTCGAGCTCGGCTACCCGGCCAAGAGCCAGCTCGGAACCATCCGCGCGCTGGCCGAAGCTGCCGTGCAAGCCTTGCCGGGCGCCGGCAAGGTCAGCGCCAATGTGTATTCGCGCATCATTTCGCACACGGTACAGCGCGGCCTGAAAATCATGCCGAACGTGAAGAATATTGTTGCCGTGGCCTCGGGCAAGGGCGGCGTGGGCAAATCGACCACCGCCGTGAATCTGGCGCTGGCCCTGGCAGCCGAAGGCGCCAGCGTGGGCGTGCTGGATGCGGATATTTACGGTCCCTCGCAACCGATGATGCTGGGTATTAGCGGCCGTCCGGAAAGCAAGGATGGCAAGACCATGGAGCCGCTGGAAAATCACGGCGTGCAAGTATCCTCCATCGGTTTCATGATCGATCCGGACGAGCCGATGGTGTGGCGCGGTCCCATGGTGACCCAGGCGCTGCAGCAATTGCTGGAGCAAACCAACTGGCGCGATCTGGATTACCTGATCGTCGACATGCCGCCGGGCACCGGCGACATTCAGCTGACCTTGTCGCAAAAGGTGCCGGTCACGGGCGCGGTGATCGTCACGACACCGCAGGATATCGCCCTGCTGGACGCGCGCAAGGGCTTGAAGATGTTCGAGAAAGTCGGCATTCCGATTCTCGGCGTGGTGGAAAACATGAGCACCCACATCTGCTCGAACTGCGGCCATACCGAAGCGATATTCGGCCATGGCGGCGGAGCCAGGATGTGCGCCGATTTTGGCGTGGAATTCCTGGGCGCGCTGCCGCTGACCCTGGCGATCCGCGAGCAGACCGATTCGGGCAAGCCGACCGTGGTGGCCGAACCGGACGGACCGATTGCCGCGACCTACAAGGACATCGCGCGCAAGGTGGCGATCAAGATTGCCGAAAAAGCCAAGGATATGAGCAGCAAGTTTCCCAGCATCGTCATCAAGAACGACTGAGCCGATGCGTTGTTATCGACCTTAAGCGGGGAGTTGGATGCCCGCGCTGGCGAGAATGTGTTTCATTCGTTGCCAGTGCGAACCCCGCCAGAACACGCCCTTGCACACATCGCAGGTCTGAAACAGCTCCTGCGTGTCCCTCACCTTGTCCGGCAACTGCCCGGCGATCAAGGCTTTATCGATGGCCCGCAGCGGTGCGTTGCAGCGCAGGCACAGGGTGAAGGGCTGCGCCGAGCGGGCCATGTCGAGCCGGCCTACCAGCTCGCACAGCTGGGCCGCCGCCTTCAAAGACCGGATGTAGCAGCCATGCGTGACCGCGCGCCGCTTGAGCAGGTCGCGGTCGCGCGTCAGCACGATCCTTTGCTCGTGTTCGGAATAAGCGGCCACCTCGGCATCGTCGATATGGTTGTCGTACAGCGTATCGAAGCCGGCCATGCGCAGCAGCCGCGCCAGCCCGCCCAGATGCGCATCGGCCACGAAGCGCAGGCT
>CBFGOU010000071.1:0-12965 GCA_965650445.1 uncultured Oxalobacteraceae bacterium
GCAACCGCTGCGGCGTCTTCTATTTCCGCGTCAAGACGGCGACCAGCGACCGCCGCATAAGCCTCAGAACCAAATGCCCGCAGTCGGCGGCTATAATTGGCCTACAACTAAATGCCGATTTGGAACGAAAGCGAGCAATGAGCAACCCCAAGCTGTCCGATTTCAACTTCGATCTTGACGCGCTGCGCAAATACGAAATAGCGCTCAAAGACGGACGCTCGATCAAGACCGACGGCACAGAGGCCGACCACCGCAGGGCCATGGAGATGCTTGCCGCCATCGACCGGCTCGGCCCGATCCCGCCGGAAGACCGCTTGCCACGCGACCCGCCAGCCCCCGCAACTGAGCTTCCGGGCCTGACGCTTTCACAAGCCGCCGCCATCTGGCTGGCCGAGCGCGGCAAGAAGAACGCCAAGCGGACGCTCGACGCCAAGCGGTTCCACATGGCCGACTTCCAACGCCACATCGGCGGCGATCCTGATATCAACACCCTGAGCAAGCCCACCGTCGTCGGCTACAAGACGGCCCGCCTCACCGAGGGGCAGACCGGGAAGACGATCGACAACAAGCTCATGACGCTGCATGACTTCTTTAAATTCCTGCTCGCGAACGCCCACTACACCGCGTCGGCATCCAACCCTGTCGAGGGGCTTTTCGTCCTCACCAAGCGGGAGCGCGTGGCGAAGAACGAGCCCTATCAGCCGTTCACCGACGACGACTTGCGGGCGTTCTTCGACCCGGCCAGCTACCACGCCGCCATGGACTCGCCCGATTTTTACTGGGGGCCGCTCGTCGCTCTGTTCACCGGTATGCGTATCAGCGAAGTCGCCGCCATTCGCTGCGTGGACGTGGGCGAGGCGTGCGGCGTCAATTACATCAAAATTCCCAAGAGCAAAACGGCGGCTGGCGTGCGGAACGTCCCCGTCGCCTCCGCCCTTGTCGCCCTCGGCTTCCTCGACTACGTCGCCGAGGCGAGGGCTGCGGGCGCCGTCCGCATCTTCCCGCACCGCCTGCTGATCAACGACAGCTATTCCAAGCGGCTGTCCGAGCAAATGCTCGCGTATCTGAAAGCTCGCGATATCAAGCGGCCCGACGACCATAAAAGCTTCCACTCGTTCCGCGTCAACGTCGCCACGGCCCTCGCGAACAATGGCGCGAACACGGCCCAAGTCATGCAGATCGTCGGCCACAAGGCTAGCGAGTCCCACGAGGTGCATTTGGGATACGTCCGCGACCTGCCCGACCTGCTACCGGTTGTCGATACGCTGCAATGGCCCATGGACCTCTCCGGCCTCGCGTATCGCGGCCAGTTCAAGGAGTTTGTTAGCGACCGGGGCAACTGGGCGAAGGCGAAAAAGGCCAAGGCGGCGAAAGTCGCCTGATTTGGCTGGCGCGGCCCGCCAATTTTATTTTTTGCATTGCAAGCACTCCTGCGATTCTCGGGAGAAGGGCTCCCTCCTACGCGCGCAAACTCTTATGCCCATGAGCCCAATTTTTTCACGCTTGAGAGCATTCCTCAAAAGCCATAGCCTTTCTGTTTTTTAGGAGGGCGAAGCCCTCCTGTATTTAGACAGTTCCGATGGAACTGTCTTGCAGAACTACCAGGGAACCGGGAAAGGCTAGCCCTACCCAAAAGAGGGCATGGAGCCAATCACGGAACCTGATAGCCAGGTATGCCGGGGCGGGTTCGACGCAAGCGACCCCACTGCAAGCTTCAAGTTCTTGCGAACTCCCATGGCCGGATGCTTTTGGCTTCGGTGCGGCTTTCCATGGACCCAACTAACCGCTTCTGATGTGCTGCCCGCAAGCTTCCGCCGCGTCATCTGGTCAATCTGGTCCGTCCGTCCAGCCCGTGTTGTGGGCCTCACCGAGAACCGTCATTTCTAGATGCCCTGACAATAGCGGGGTAAGCAGAAATTGCAAGGGGCCGGACAAGCGAAAGCCCAGACCTTCGCCCGGGCTTTCTGGAACCGCATGTTCCAATTATCTAGAAAGGACGTTCAGGCGGCCTATCCAATCTCGCGCGCACCGAAAGCCTTGTCAACACTCGGCGCGAACTTTTTACGCACGACTGGCGCGGAAATCAGCGCCGCATCGTCGGGTCTTGGCGCTGGCTCGGCACCGGGGGCGTAAGCCTCGCGATTTCCCGCTGAGCATCGTATAGCTCGGCCTCCACCGCCCGCAAATCTTTGCGCGACCTCTCCTCGGCGACTTCTTTCGCCAGCTTCGCCCGCTTCGCAGCTTCCTTCTCCGACTCCGCCACGGCCTTCGCCGCCTTGACGGCTTTCTGGGCCATGAGCAGCGACGCGGCGCGCGCGGCCTCCTTGCCCTTGCGGTCGTTGAGCACGCCCCTGAACGCATCGACGGCCCGCGAGGCTAGGTTGCCGACGAAGGCGCCGACGCGGCCTCCGCGTTGGTTCCAGCGCGCGATTTCGGCGCGCTCTTCGCCCACCCGGCGCGCCACAATGTCCATGGCGGCGCGCTGGCGGGTCCACTTCTCCACGGCTTGGGCGCTGCTTGCCCTCGCGGCCTCGGCCCTGTCGGCGTCGGCCTTGGCCTTCTCCGCCAGTTCCATCGCGGTCTTGTGGGTCTCGACCGCCTCGGCCTTGGCTTTGTCCGCCGCTGCGCGAGCGGCGGCGGCGTCGCCAGTGGCGAGGGCGGCGACCTCCATCATCTGCTCCGCTTTCGCCATGGTCCGCGACACGGACAAGGCCGCGACCCTTTCCGCCTTCCATGCGGATCGCGTCAGGCGTCGCTTGGCCGGGCCGAGGCGCGTCAGGCCATGCCTCGCGCCCACGTGCTCGAAAAAATCGTCCTGAAAGCTTCTCATCGCTTCCTTGTATGCCCGGTTCTGTTCGCCCTTCACCGCGCCGCCAGCCTTGGCCGCGAGCGAAGCGGCTCGGCCCGGGTGCAGCGTCTCAAACCGTTCGCCGGGTGCCGGGACCTTGTAAAAGTGAATGTGCCTGTGGGCTTCGTCGGTGTGCTCCGCCACCGACAACAGCCGACCGTCGCGATTCAGCCAAGCGATTGCGTCGCGCTTCATCGACTCCCAATCCTCGGCGGCCATCTCGTCCGGGGCCGAGAGGACGCCAGCGAGCAAGCACAATCCGTCCTTGCGAAGCTTGCGGCCTATGGCGTCAACGGAGTTTGCCGCCCATTCGCTGGCCTCGGCTTCGACCTCGGCCAGCGGACACCCGAACAGCAAAACCGGCGGCGAGGGATGCTCGACGTGCGGGCAGGCTCCCTGCTCTCGCGTGGCCTCGGCCATCACCGAAGCGACATTGTGGCCTCCCGCCTTGCCTTTTCCGGCATGGCGGGCATAGCCCTCGACGTGAATAAATTGGAAGCCCATGCGGTTCAGCAAATCACGGCATAACGTCAAAGGCAAGGGCAAGAAGCAAAAGCATAGGGACCGACTATGCTTATTCGACCTGCGGTCTCATAAGCGCGGCCCTGCCGGGGGCAGAAGCAACGGCAAAAGCACCGCAACGGCGCGCTAGACCATGGGGCGGATCGGGTGGAGCCCGACCGCAGCAAAGCATGGGTGGCCCTGACGGGCCATCCTCGCTCCCTCGCTTCGCAACGGTCCTCGGACTCCAATCGCCCCTGCCGGCTATTCCGCAGCCGGTTGGCATAGGTTGACAAGGCAAGATAACGATATAAACCGTTTATATGCAATTTTCTCTTCGGTCAAGGTCGCTAGCTAGCCATGAAGCTCGTTAGCTTGGCAATCAACAGGTCTTCGTCTCTTAGGTCGCATTCCCAAAGAGTAAGCACCTCCCACCCAGCCAATTGCAAAGCTTCTATGTTGCGGGCGTCGCGTTGACGGGTCCGTTCGATTTTCCCTAGCCAGTATTCCGCCCGAGTTTTTGGAACCCTTGCTCCGCGGCGGCAGGTGTGCCCGTGCCAAAAGCATCCGTTGATGAATATTGCGCGTCGGCGCCCTAGCCAAACAATGTCAGGTTTACCCGGCACGTCTACTCGATGAAGGCGGTAGCCGCGTTGGCCCAAGCGGCGGAGTAGCTCTCGCACGTAGAGTTCGGGCGAAGTGTCCTTGCTTTTCACACGCCGCATCGCCTCCCGGCGCTGGGCGTCCGTGAGGTTGTCAGTCAAAGGTTATACGTAGGCTCGCGTCAGCTTCGTGAACGGCCACGATCTCGTTGTATTTCTCGATCAGCCGAACCACTGTAATTTTTCGGTCCGCTGCTTTGAACAGGCTCATTTCGTATAGGTTCGCCGCCAGGAATTGAAGGGCATCCATGACCTCCACCCGGCCCTCGATACCTGCATTTTCGGCCAGTCCTTCGGCGGCTCCAATCATCTTAGAAATCGTGAGAATAATCGGATGCTGTCCAGCTTTTATGTTCGCCTCGCATTTGCGTAAGAGCGCTTCCGATGGCGCCGTCGTGCAATGGATGATCGCATTGTCAATTACAAAATCGCCGGATCGGGACGAGACCGAATCCGCAACCGATGCGCCGTTGTGGCCTATCACCAATTCCGGCAAAGCCAGTTCAAGCTTGGCGCCGATCAGATGCTGCAAGACGGCTCCAACGTAGGTCTTGCCCGGCGATTTTTTTTGCCTGTCCAAGGCTTGATCGAGCAGGTTGCGGATGACCGAGGCCAACGTTTTGCTCGAATCGTAGTTCAGCTTGAACGGCTCGGTGTTGAAGTAGTCAACAAAGCGCTCGACCCACCACGCCGCGATATCGGCGACATCGGATGCCGTGAGCGTCGGGAGGCCATGGACGAATGCGACATACTGCTTTGCGAGGGTAGGAGTGCCTCGGCTGGTGCGGCCCGACTCGGTTCCCACTTTTTGCGTTACGCCGTGACGAGCCAAGATTTTATTAATGTTCGCACCGCTCAGCCCGGAAACTTGACCGCCTCCCGGCGTCAAAAGCTTGTCCATGTCGAATGGCAGGCCCACGACCGCCGCCTTGTGGGTGAGGACCAACACCGTGCCTAACGCCCCGACTCCTGTAACCTGAAAATCAGACTTAAACTGGTTTAAGGCGGTTTCAAGGCTAGGACTTATCGGCATGGGTGTCTGCTAACGGTAGGAGTAATTTCTTCGCAAGCCATTTGGCCACAGGAACAGCCACAGCGTCTCCCATAGCCTTGTAGCCGTCATTGTATGTGCCGGGAATCTTGTAGGTTTCAGGGGCGCCCATCAGCCTTGCCGTTTCTTTCACCGTCAGCAATCGGCTTTTTAGCCGGCCATTTTTTCGGATGACAAGGATTTGCCGGCTGCTGCCGCCGCTAGGCGTTCGGAGGCATCCGGCTACATTGTCGAAACGAAGTTCCAACACTTGCTTGCCTGCCCGTGTTCGTTTATATCCCGGCGCGACAAACGTCTGCTTTTTCGGCAACGCATCAAGCAATGCGGCATGCTTAGGGGAGATAAGCCCGATGTTCCGCTCGTCAATGGCTGTGCTGGCAAAATCGGCGTCAAATTCAACGATGTCCGCTAGCACTTCGGAGCGCGTGGGAGGCTCAGGCATATGCCACCAAACCCAGCTTTCCAGACCGCTCGCGGCCTTCTGGACCGCCTCTGGATGCAGCCAAGTGGGGGTGGGACTTGTCAGGCTCGCGGGCACCTCCACATCGCCTCGCACAGCGACGACGAAAATACGTGGGCGCGATTGCGGCACGAAGCGGACGGCGTCCAACAGCATCGCCCCCACTTTATATCCGCGCTCGACCAAAGCACCGTGCAACGTGCGATAGTGCTCGCCACCGCCAGAGGAAACAAGGCCCAGAACATTTTCTGCGACCAGAATCGACGGAGGCTCTTTCATCTCGTCGATGATGCGCAGCCACTCCCAGACCAGTCCGCTGCGCTTGCCGTGGATGCCACCGGCCAGCCCAGCGAGCGAAAGGTCTTGGCATGGAAACGACGCCCAAGCGAGCGTTGCAGCTGGCAGGTCCTTCCCCTCCACGTCAGAAATGGAGCCAAGGTGAAAATGTTTGTTGGTGTGGTTCGCCGTGTAGACGGCTCCCTTTTTTTCGTCAATGTCGTTCGCCCAAATCGGCTTGAACATTGTTTTGAGTCCTTGGGCGACCAGTCCGCTGCCAGCGAAAAATTCGAGGTATGCGTATTTCGCCCCTTTTTTTGTGGTGCCGCCCTCGTTCGCCGGAGCGGCCATGGAGGTATCGACGCCGCTTATGGGCAGTTCTGGGGTGGAGGAGCGGAGGGACATGGGCGCCATTGTAGCGGTTTTTCTTAAATCCTCACAGACGGCGCCGGACGTCTGTTCGGAACCAAACAACACGTTCCTGCTAAGTCGCTATTGTTGGGCTTGGAGAGTCGCCGGGTGAGGTGATACACTTCGTGCCACACGTTTTTTACCCCGCAACCGGATCGGCGAATAAGCCAGTTCCGCTTTGAGGCAAGGGCAAAAAGTTCGTTTTCGGGCGTGGCTCAGGCGCTTATCCTGTCCCCGCAACCAAATTCCGAAGCCGTCGATCTTGCGAGAGATCGGCGGTTTTTTGTTTTGGAGCGTCGTCCTCGCGCACGCGGGGACCCATACACCGCTAGCTCGCATCGAGCCCCCGCGTGCGCGAGGGCGACCGGGTTTAGCCTGCTGAAGCCGGTGTGGCCCGCGCTACCGCCATCACCTGCCCAGAAGGCAGCGATGTTCGGGTTCGCCATTGTTTAGCTTACCTGGAAGACAGGGGCAAGAGTAAGAATTGGAGCCATGGTGCGCGCCGCATCGTTCTTCGACGGTCGCTAGAGCTTAGAGAGCGCCAGGCAGAGTTGTCTCCTTGGTCAGCTTTGGCTCGCGGAGCAGCTTCGCTTTGTAGTGAATCAGTTCATCTTCCGGGACATCAAACCGAGCGAACCACTGCGTTGCCGCCAAGCCTGTCAGGCGTGGCTCGCCATCTTTCGACCCATAGTGAAGATCGCCGTTGTGCTCAAGCCGCACCTCTTTTAAAGCCATCGCGGGCAATACGTAGATGGAGGGCTTGGGATCCAACTCGGCTGGGGCGATATCGGGCTCCGGCCCGGCTTGGATAACGATGCCTTTGCCGTAGTCGTATTTCGTAAACCAGCTAACGGGCAGTTCCGAACGCAGCGAGCTGAGCCCGCCGACTTTTTCCAACATGGCGCTGTTGATCGCGGTCAGCCAGCCAACATTGACGATATGGTCGTCGATACCCTTGTCATGCCAACCGCCGATCAGTCCCGCGCATCCGGCGTCGAGCCCTGCCATCTTCGAGGCCATGAATGCTTCGGTGGGCTCATTAGGCTCCCGACGGGGCAGTGGAAGATTCAACGCGAATCCGCCATGGCCATGGTCTGCTTCAAGCAGCTTCGAAAAGTCCACAAAGAGCTTTTGAAACAGCAAAGGATTCTGCTCGACTACCTCTTTGGGGACTGAAAATACCAGCGAGTCCATTCCGTTCGATCCCATCCTCGCTTCCCATGCCCTTAAGCCGGATGTGTAGAACAGCCAAGGACTTGCGTCATGCGGCTTCTCGCCGCCAATGTAGGCGAAGCCGAAGTGGTCGTCGCTGTCCAATTTTCTTGCCATCTCGCGAAGGTCTGGTGCCTTTGCATAGGCGAACTTGTCCGGTCCCGAGGGCGGCTCTACTCGCCAAAGCCAGGTCAAATGCTCCTTCGCGATAGCTTCGTAGGCGTCGAAACACTTGCACAGCGCTTCCCTAACCTCAGGAGTATGCAGCCCCTTGAAATAAAGCGTGCCGCGAACGCATATCGTCGCTCCCACATAATCTTGCGGTCCGTATTTCATCAGCATGGCCCCCGGCATTACCCCGTGCTCGTGAGTCTTGCTCCACTCGGCCATGAACTCGGCCATATTCGGTTTTGACATTAGTTGATTCCTTAAAAAGCCGGGACGGGTGGGGGAATTGGCGCGATCGGCGGGCGCGGAGTTTTCCCCCTCGTCAAAATATATGCGAGCCACGCCGTCACGCCCGCCGCAAATCCAAGCTCCTCAATAGGCATGTGAGGGTCTTTGGGCTCGGACGAGTCGCAATCGCAGTCGCTGGGTTCCAACGTCGTAAGCTTATTCTGGCCCCCCGCAATCCTGACGTAGGCCCGTTCCTGGGGCACAGTGATTGTGTCGGGCGGGAACTTCATCTCGACGATCTGTTTGATGTTGTCTTGCGTCGGTGGCTTCGTCGTGTCTTTGACGATCACCACATCGGGCCGACGGATTAAACCTGTGCCTGGCTTGTAGGTTGGGGATTGTCCGGGTTTTGAGCCCCAATATTTCCTAATCCAAGCCGGCAAATAGTCGTGCCCTTTTGTCTCGACGCCGCTGTCCATGATGGGCGCGGGCGGAGTTTGGCTCATGTCGTAGTTGACCTCCTGTTTGAACTGGCTCCGATGCTCCAAGAGTTTATCGAGGGCCTTTAAATTCTCCGATACGCACATCTGTTTGAGCTGTTTGCCGTCTTTCCCGATATTAGGTGCCTTGTCGCACTTGCACATGGCCGTACACAAAATTTTCTTGTCGATGGCATCAATCCTCGGCGTGTTCACGCGGACGACCGTGGTTACGCCTTCGCGCGACATTCCCCCTGTAGCCAGCGGCGGGCGTTCGCTCACGCCTTGCTCTCCTGAAAATCGAAGGAAAGTGCCTCGGCAGCGTCGCGCTCTACCCACTGGGTATAGCCGTCCGCGTCCGTCGTTCCCGTCAAGTATTGCCCCTGGGTGGACCGGATTCGAACGGGCTGACCGCTTATCGGCTGTTCATCCTCTATGTTCACCAAGCGGAACCGTCCCTGGAAACGCGGGGCGTTCCCGCCAAGAGGTCGATCCTCATACGCCGCTGCCATGTCTTCACTGACGGCGCCAAATCCCTCCGTCGCCGCGCTGTCCGCGCCGGTAGCAGCTTCGGAGGACGGCTCGGTGAGCGTTCGGATCTGGCTGGAGATGAGCGTCGCCCCGCACGCTACCGTTCCCCCGTGATACGCAACAGGTGCCCCGTCGATGATATTCGACCTGTCGCCTTGAGTTATTGGGAAAACGCCTTTGCACTTCGGGCACGCAACCAAGTCGCCCATTCTTGCAATGGGCTTGCCGTCGCAATCCGAGAACGGGGTGCCCGTCAAAACGGTTCCACCATGACTGGTCTTGTCGCCCTGCACAATGAATGGCTGCATAACACACTCCATTTTCGTTAATGTTGTTCGACGCTAAGTCGACATTAACTAAATGTAAATATGTTTAGTTTTGAAATCTTGGAGCGCCACTAAAAGGTGACTCATTCGCAGCCAGGTTATTTATTGTCCGGCAATCGATCGTTCGGACTGCATCCGTTCCCGCGCTACCGCCATCGCCTGGCCGATGTAGGCCTTCATGTCATCGGTGATCCAGCTGCCGACCATCAGCATGGGCTCGTTCTCGAAGGCGGTGCGCAGCTTCAGGTGGGTGGCCGGGTCGTCACCGGCGTAGGAGCGGGTCAGGCCGATCCATTCGCGCGCCAGCGCTTGCATGTCGGGATGCCCCGGCGCGGTACCAGCCTGGAAGACCTTGCGCACGCGGCCGATCAGCGCCGGCCATTCGTGCGAACGCTTGCGGTAGTTGGCGTCCATGAAGGCATACTCGCCGGCCGACAGGTACTTCTTGAACAGCGCCAGCCGAAACTGCGTGAACGCTTCAAGGACGTACTCCTGGATCTCGTGCGTTAGGCCGTTTTGCACGCGCATCTGCGGTTCCTGATCATGCATGCCGGTGATGCGCAGCGCGAATTCGGGATTGCCGCCGGTGTCGCGTTCGAGCGCGGTCATCCACTGCCGCCCAAGCTGGCGCGCCTGCTCGCTCGACGGCGCCACGCCTTCCTTGATCATGCGCGCGGCGCGCGCCACCATCTCTTCCCATTCCTTGCGGGCAGCGGGGGCGTGGTCGGCAAACGGCAGCTGCGCCAGTTCATCCTTGGTAAAGTATTTGTCGTACATGGTCATGCGCTCCAATGTGGTCAGCCAGGATGCGAGATCCGGTTGTTCGCCATTGGCCAACTGGCCGCGCAACGCGGTCAGCTGGCTGCGCAGCAGCGCCGCCTGTTCGATCTCGCGCGTGAGCGCTGCGATCTGCTGGTCGACGATGCCGCCAAGGCGCGCGTCCGGCCCCGCGAGGAAGGTCCCGATGTCGGCCAGCGGCATGCCAAAACGGCGCAGGGCCTGGATGTGATGCAGGCGCGCGATGTCGTCGTGGTCATACAGCCGGTAGCCGGCGCCGGAACGCGCAGAAGGCCGCAGCAGGCCGATGCTGTCGTAGTGGTGCAGGGCCCTGACGGTAACGCCCGAGCGCCGCGCCAGTTCGCCTATCTTTAACTTCATCGCCTTCTCCCTGTCTTCATGCGTGAGGCCAGCATGCAGCCTCACGCAGCGTCAGGGTCAAGCGGGGCGGACGACAGGCTGGCCCACAGGTGGGCCGCGGCCATGGTGCGGTGCGGCTGGTAGGGCGCCAGCAGCGCTTCGGTGCGGGCGATATCGGGTTTGCTGTCCTCGCCCAGCAGGCGCTGGAAGGCGCTGCGGATGGCCACGTCGCCGTGCAGCGAACAGTCGGGGTAGCCGTAGCCGCGCAGCAGCGCGTAGTTGACGGTCCACGGCCCGATGCCTTTCACGGCCAGCAGGTCGGCGCTGGTCTTGGCGACGTCGGCATGGCGCTCCAGTGCGAGCGCGCCGCTGTCGACAAGTAGCGCCAGGCGCAGCAGCGTGTCGGCCTTGGACCGCGAAAACTTGCGCGCGGTGAGCGCTTCCGGCGCGAGGCGCGCGGCATCGCTGGCCTCTGGATAGCACCGCAGGCCGCTGCTGTGGCGGCGGCCGGCCTGCAGGATGAAGGTGCGGCGCAGGGCGATGGCGAACGGGAGATTGATCTGCTGGCCGATGATGGCCCAGGTCAGGGCCTCAAAGACGCTGGCCGATTGCACCACCCGCAGGCCGCTCTGGCGCGCCGCCATCGGGCCGAGCAAGGTGTCGTTGGCCACAGCCTTCAGGAACGGCGCGGGATCGATGCGCAGGCCGAGCATGCTGGTGAGCGCTTCGCGGGCCAGCGCGTCAATGGCCGCAGTGATGGCGCCGTCGGCGTCGATGCTGCATTCGGCCGAACCGGGCGTCAGCGTCACGCTCAGCAGCACCGGGGTGCCGTCCAGGATCACGCCTTTGCGCAGGCTGGTGCCGCTGACCTGTTCGGCCACGCCTTCGGCATCGCGGCTGTGGAAGGCCAGCACGTCGTCGGCGCGGTAGCCGGACGGCAGGGCGATGGCGCGCTTCACGCGTCCAGCGCCGCGGCGTGCTGCACCTGCAGTTCGGCCGGCACGCCGTTTTTGACGGCGGTCAGTTCGGCCAGGATGGAGATGGCGATTTCGGACGGCGTCTTGCTGCCGATGTACAGGCCGATGGGGCCGTGCAGGCGTGCCAGCTGCGCGTCGCTGAGGTCGAACAGCTTGAGCCGTTCGCGCCGCCTGGCGTTGTTCACGCGCGAGCCGATCGCGCCGACGTAGAAGGCGTCGGACTTGAGCGCTTCCATCAGGGCCAGATCGTCCAGCTTGGGGTCGTGGGTGAGCGCGACCACGGCGCTGCGGTGGTCCAGCCGCGCTTCGAGCACCAGGTCGTCGGGCATCATGTGCACCAGCTGCACGCCGGGCAGCTGCCAGCCGGCGCGGTATTCTTCGCGCGGATCGCACACGGTGACGTAGTAGTCCATCGCGCTGGCGATCTGTGCCAGAAAGCGCGACAGCTGGCCGGCGCCGATGATGAACAGGCGCCAGCGCGGGCCGTGGATGGTGCTCAGGACGCCGTGTTCGATGCGCTGCACGGCGCCCGCCGGCGCGCGCGCCAGCTCGACCGCGCCGGTGGCGAAGTCGAGCCGGCGTTCGAGCAGTTCGTGGCGATCCAGGCGCGCCAGCAGTTCATCGATGCGGCTGTCGTGGGACAGCGGTTCGATGGCCAGTTCGATGGTGCCGCCGCAGGGCAGGCCGAAGCGGTGCGCTTCGTCGGCGCTGATGCCGTAGCTGACCAGTTCGGGCGCGCTGCGCGTGATGCCATGCTCGCGCATGCGGGCGATCAGGTCGTCCTCGATGCAGCCGCCGGAGACGGAACCGACCACGCGGCCGTCATCGCAGATGGCCAGCAGGGCGCCGATCGGCCGGGGGCTCGACCCCCAGGTCTTGACGACCGTGACGAGTTCGCAGGCGTGGCCGGAGGCAATCCAGCCTGAGGCGGTCTTGAGTACTTCGAGATCAATGCTGTCCATGGAATCGACTATACTGGGGCGATGAACAATACTACTAAAAACGACGACGGTTCGCCCAAATTCGGCCGGCTCCTGCTGGTGCTGCTGGCCGCAGTGGTGTTCTGCGGCCTGCTGACCTGGGTCATGTCTGTGTACTTCCCCAACTTTCCCGGCTGAGTCAGGGCAGCAGCGCCTTCCTGGCCGCCTGCTTGGCTTTGATCTCGGCCGCGGCCTTGTCGATGGCGGCCAGGCGGAAAGCGGTGGCCGGGTGGTTGGCCACATAGCCGTTCAATACCGTGGCCGGATAACTGGCGGCCAGGCGCTTCCAGAAGGCGGCGGCATTGTCGATGTTGTAGCCGGCGCGGGCCAGCAGATACAGGCTGAGGTTATCGGCGGCCGCATCGAGCTCCTGCGGCATCGGCTTGATGCCGCCGCTGCCGATCAGCATGGAGGTGTCGGGACGCACGCTCAGCAGATTGTCGATGATGCTGCCGATGGCGCTGGCGTTGCGCTGGCTGGCCGCGTGGCCGAGGATGTTGTGCGCCATGCCCTTGGCCAGCAGGAAGGCCAGTTCCTCGTCGTTCTGGGTGAAGCCGATCATGCCGCGCGTGACCATGACGCGCTGGCCGTCGGCGTAGGAGTTGACGTTGTCGGCACTGCCCAGCTCTACCCCGAATCCGCAGGCGCGCGTGACCGGCACGGTCAGCTGGCGCGGTTTGTCCTCGCGTTCGATCTTGAGATCGATATTGGCCTGGCT
>CBFGOU010000072.1:0-12821 GCA_965650445.1 uncultured Oxalobacteraceae bacterium
AGGGTACGCGTCACCTGCGCATGTTCGTCCGAGCGGTGCAACTTGTTGTTCAGGTTGGCGGGCGTGAAATGCACGCGCCCGTCGTGGGTGTCGGCCGAGGGGCTGACGGTGGCGGCGTTGGCGGTCCACATCGGCGCGGCGGAGTAGGCGCACGCCAGGATGACCGGCGCTTCGCGGTAGGCGCGCGCCAGCACGTCGGCGTCGGTGCCGGTAAAGCCGACGCTGCGCAGCATGCGGAAATCGGGCCGGCAGTGCGGCGGCAGCAGCGCCTGGGCAAAGCCGCGCGCGGCCAGCGCCCGCATCTTGGCCAGTCCCTGCAAGGCAGCCTCGCGCGGGTTGGAGGCGCTCTTGACGTTGTTGAAGGAGGCCACGTTACCGAACGAGAGCCCGGCGTAGTTGTGGCTGGGGCCGACCAGGCCGTCGAAGTTGAATTCGCGCGCGTTCATCGTCGCCTTCACATCGTCAGGCCGGGGGACAGCTTGGCCGGGATTTCAAGTTCGGAAGTTTCGATCGACGCCACCGGATAGGCGCAGTAGTCGGCCGCGTAGTAGGCGCTCGGACGATGGTTGCCCGACTTGCCCACGCCGCCGAACGGCGCGGTGCTGGCCGCGCCCGTGGTCGGGCGGTTCCAGTTGACGATGCCGGCGCGCGCCTGCACGCTAAAGCGCTTCCACAGCGCCTCGTCGTTCGACAGCAGCGCCGCCGCCAGTCCGAACCCGGTCGCGTTGGCCACCTTGATGGCGCTGTCGAAGTCCTTTACGCGCACGATCTGCAGCAATGGCCCGAACCACTCTTCGTCGGCAATGCCGACGGCGTCGCTCACGTCGACAATGCCCGCCGTGACGAAGCCGGCGTCCGGATTGGGCTGGCGCATCTGCAGCAGCACGGTGCCGCCCTTGGCCGCCATGTCGGCCTGAGCCTGCACCAGGCGCGCGGCCACCAGGCTCGACACCACCGGGCCCATGAAGGGTTGGGGATCGGCGTTGGACGGCCCGACCGCCAGCTTCGATGCCACGTCGACCAGGCGGCGCACGAAGGCGTCGCCGTCCGGCGAATCGTGCACCACCAGCCGGCGTGCGCAGGTGCAGCGCTGGCCCGCTGAGATAAACGCCGACATCACCGTGTGGTGCACGGCCGCGTCGAGATCCTTCACGTCCCACACCACCAGCGGGTTGTTCCCCCCCATTTCCAGCGCCAGCATCTTGCCGGGCTGGCCGCCGAACTGCTTGTGCAGGGCCACGCCGGTCTGGCTGCTGCCGGTGAACAGCAGGCCGTCCAGGCCAGGATGCCGGCTCAGCGCCACGCCGGTATCGCGGCCGCCGTTGACCAGATTGAGCACACCGGCCGGCAGGCCCGCGCGTTCCCACAGCTGCACCGTCTTGACGGCGGTGCGCGGGGCGTATTCGCTGGGCTTGAACACCAGCGTGTTGCCGGCGATCAGGGCCGGCACGATATGCCCGTTGGGCAGGTGGCCGGGGAAGTTATACGGTCCGAACACGGCAAACACGCCGTGCGGGCGGTGCCGCAGCACGGCGGTACCATCCGCGACCTTGGCCGCCGCTTCGCCGGTGCGGGTGCCGTACGATTGCACCGAGATGTCGACCTTGCCGGCCATCGTGGCCGCTTCGGTGCGCGCTTCCCACAGGGGCTTGCCGACTTCCTCGGCGATGGTCTGCGCCAGCTCCTCGGCGTTTTCGCGCAGCAGATCGCGAAAGCGCATGCAGATGGCGATACGTTCGCCCAGCGGCGTGAGCGCCCACGACTCGAAGCGCGCACGCGCCGCCTGCACCGCCTGGGCCACGTCGTCGGCGTTCGATTCGCGGCTGGTCCAGCTCTGGCGGCCGGTGGACGGATCGACCGTCGCCAGTTCCGCGCCGCCGCCCGGCAGCCAGCTGCCGTTGATGTAGTTGCTGAGATTAGACATGAGGATTCCTCCTTACATTCAGGTGCAGCGTGCGTACCTGCTCGCCGCCCTGGCAGTGCAGCAGGTCCATCTGGGCCGGCGACAAGGCCAGCTTGCCGTTACGCGGGGCGGCGTGCGTGAGAATCATGCGGAAATCGTTCATCGCCGTGTTCGAAATGATCATCGGCTCGGCGGCGTCCCCTTCCTCTCCCGCTTCGGCGCTGGCCAGCGTACTGTCGCGCATTGCGCGCAGTTCCGACACGCGTGCCTGCAGCACCGGCCCGGCATCGAAGATATCGACATAGCCTTCGAAATGCATGCCCTCCTGCTCGAGCAGGCGGCGCGCCGGCGCGGTGGAGTCGTGCACCTTGCCGATGACCTGCTGTGCGTCCTCCGGCAGGTAGGCCACATACATGGGCTGGCGCGGCATCAGTTCGGCGATAAAGGATTTCTTGCCGAGCGCGGTCAGGTGGTCGACGTGATCGAAGGTCATCTTGAAGAAGTGCCGCCCCAGGCCTTCGTAGAACGGCGAGCGGCCGTCCTCGGCCTGGTAGCCGCGCATTTCGGCGATGATTTTTTCGGTGAACAGGTGCGGGAACTGGGCGATGAACAGAAAGCGGCTCTTCGACAGCCACTTGCCGTTGTTTCCGATGCGGTAGTCCGGATGCAGGAACAGCGAGCAAAGTTCGGTCGCGCCGGTCAGGTCGTTGGACAGATACAGCGTCTCCATGCGCGTGAACACATGCAGTTCGTGGCTGGAATGGACCAGCGTGCCGATGCGGTAGTTATAGAACGGTTCGTCCAGGCCGACCGCGCCCTTGATGGCGCACACGCCGGCCAGGCGCCCGCTGGACGTGTCCTCCATGACGAACATGTAGTCGCGCTGTTCGGGCGGAATGGTTTCGGCGAACGACGCGACCGCGATATCGACGCGGTGGCCCAGCAATTTCCGGTCCGGCTTGAGAGTCGTCATGCCGCTGCCGACGTGCTGAGCCAGGTCGATCAGGGCGTCGAGATCGGAAGCTTTGATTGAACGTACTACTAGCATAGCTGTCCTTGTCGACGTTAGATTCTGACGCAGATGACGCTGTCGCCCGGCGTGACCATCAGCGCCTGCTGCGCTTCGGCCGAGAGCTGCACGCTGTCGTCCGATTCGACCGCAGGGCACCTGACCGTGACGGCGCGGAAGTTCTGCTCGTTGCTGGCGGCGATGGCGTAATTCACCATCGGATCGGCGGACTTGCCCGGCTCGGCCTGCGCCACGTGGCGCACCATCGAACCGCTGAACGAGCGCAGCGCGTTCTTGTGCGCCTGCAGAATCGGGCCGCCATCGAAGATGTCGACGTAATCGTCCGCTTCGAAGCCCTCCGCGGTGAGCAGGCTGAAAGCCAGTTCGCCGCCCGCATGGATCTGGCCCATGACCGCCTGCGCATCGCCCGGCAGCAGCGGCACGTAGACCGGATAGTGCGGCATCAGTTCGACGATCAGGGTGCGGTTGCGCGCGCCGCCGATGATGCGTTCGGCGTCGAGGAAATCCATCTTGAAGAATTTGCGCCCCAGCGCTTCCCAGAACGGCGACTGGCCGTTCTTGTCGGTGACGCCGGCCAGCGGCACGAAGAAGCGGTCGCTGAAGCGGTGCGGCGCCAGCACGGCGAACAGCAGGCGCGCACGCGACAGCAGGGCCGCCTCGGCGCCCGCGCGCGCCTGATCGCCGATGTAAAAGCCCGACAGCTGCGAGTACGCGGTCAGTTCGGAGCACAGGGTCAGCGCGTGCACGCTGTGGCTGATGTTCAGGTCGCGCGAGACCTGCTGGATGACGTCGTTACGAAACGAGAAGTAGGTGCCGTTCGATCCCGCCGAGGCGTGGATCGCGGCGGTGCCGACAATGGCGCCGGAAGCGCGCTGCTCCAGCACGAACAGGTAGGATTCTTCGCTGGGAATGTCGACATGGGCGGCGAAGGAAGCGATCGATCGCTCCACCGACGCGGCGATTTTCTCGCGCGTGCGCGGCAGGGTATGCACGCCAGGCATGGAGACCTTCGCCATTGCTTCGAGGGCGTCGATATCCGCACGTGCGGCCGGACGAACAACAAACATGGTAGCTCCCAGAGGGGCGTTGACGTTGCGTGGCTCGACAATGCGCGCAGCCCGCGCCTGGCGGGCTGCGCGCCTGCGATACTTAGTTCGCAGTCGAGGTATCGAGCACGGTCTGCAGCGCGAGGCGCAGGATCCGGTCCGCTTCGGCCAGCTGCTCGTCGGTGACGATCAGGGCCGGAGCGAAACGCACCACGTCCGGGCCGGCGATCAGCAGCATCAGGCCGAGCGCTTCGGCGGCCTTGGTGATGTCCTTGGCGCGGCCGATGAAGGCGCCGGTGGTCGGCAAGCCGATCAGCAGGCCGCTGCCGCGCGCATCGCCGAACACCTGGGGAAAGTCCGCGGTGAGCTTGTTCAGGTTGGCGAACAGCTTGGCCGACGCTTCGCGCACGCGCGCCAGGAATGCCGGCTGGTTGATCGTCTCGAGCACGTTGAGCGCCACCGTGCAGGCCAGCGGATTGCCGCCGTAGGTGGTGCCGTGCGAGCCGGGTGCGAAAGCGCTGGCGATGGCGGTGGTGGTCAGCATGGCGCCGATCGGGTAGCCGTTGCCCAGTGCCTTCGCGCTGGTCAGGATGTCCGGGGTGACGCCCTTGTCCATGTAGGCGTACAGGTGGCCGGTACGGCCCATGCCCGACTGGACTTCGTCGAAAATCAGCAGCGCGCCGGTTTTGTCGCACAGCTCGCGCAGGCCTTTCAGATAGGCCGGGTCGCCTGGAATGACGCCGCCTTCGCCCTGGATCGGTTCGACGATCACCGCGCACACATCGTCGCCGATGGCCGCGCGTGCCGCTTCCAGATCGTTGTACGGAATGTGGTTGATTTCCGGTGGCAGCGGCTCGAAGCCTTCGGTGTACTTCGGCTGGCCGCCAACCGAGACGGTGAACAGGGTGCGGCCGTGGAAGGACGACAGGCAGGAGATGATGCGCGACTTGTGCGGGCCGAATTTGGCGTGCGCATATTTGCGCGCCAGCTTCAGGGCCGCTTCGTTGGCTTCGGCGCCGGAATTGCAGAAAAAGGCGCGTTCGGCGAAGGTGGCCTCGGTCAGGGCGGCGCCCAGGCGCAGCACCGGCTCGTTGGTGTAGCCGTTGCCGATGTGCCAGAGGGTGTTGAGCTGGCGCGTGATCGCGTCGTTGATGACGGGGTTGCAGTGGCCCAGCGAGGTGACCGCGATACCCGAGGTGAAATCCAGGTAATGCTTGCCGCTTTGATCCCACAGGTCCAGGCCCGAAGCGCGCACAGGCACCATCGCGGCGGGAGCGTAGGTAGGGACCAGGACCTCGTCGAAGGTTTCCCGGGTTACAGGCCGCGTGGTGACACCCGTATCAAGCTTAGCGTTCATGACAATTCCTCATCCGATGTTAGTAGGGCGCCCAGCCAACAACAGCTGGTGACGTTGAGCCATTATAGGAAAGATGGCAAAACACATCTTTTGGATACGCGACAAACATTTTCATTTTTTGCCATGCCGGGGATTGCTTTGCGTCTGAAAACCAGCCCCTGCATGACCAGCGCTACTGTTCGGGACCGGCCAGCTTGCGCTGCCGTTCCTCGCGCGGAGTATTGCCGAACAGCGCGCCGAACGCCGTCGAGAAATGTGAACCGCTGGAAAAACCGCACATCAGTCCGACCTGGACGATGGAGTAATTGGTTTCGAGCAGCAATTGACGGGCACGCTGCAGCCGCATTTCGAGGTAGTAGCGCGACGGCAAGCTGCCCAGATACTGTTTAAACAGGCGTTCCAGCTGGCGCCGCGAAATGCCGACCAGGCTGGCGATGTCGTCGGTCGACAGGGGCTCTTCGATATTGGCCTCCATCAGCGTGACCGCTTCGGTCAATTTCGGCTGCAGGGCGCCAAAGCGCGCCTGCAAGGCAACGCGCTGGCGCTCTTCGCGTCCGCGCACACGGTCGATGCACAGGGTTTCCTTGATCTGCGCCTGCACGCCCGCGCCGAAAATCGCTTCGACCAGGGTAAGCGAAAAATCGATGCTGGCCCCGCCGCCGCAGCAGGTCAGGCGGTTGCCGTCGATTTCGAACAGGTTCGGTGTAAAGTTGGCATGATCGGCAACGCTGTCGACATCGGCATACAAGGCCCACGGCAAGGCGGTACGCGCGCCGTTGAGCACGCCGGCATCGGCCAGCCACAGCACGCCCGCCCCGACCCCGCCCCAGAACGGCGCGGCGCGGCAACGTTCGATGACGGCGCGGCAATGGGCTGGCTTTAACGCGGCTTGCGCTTCGTCGGCCACCAGCAGCACCAGATGCCAGTGGCGCGCCGTGTCGGCATTGAATTTATCCGGGCTGCGCACGTCGACGTGCAGGCGCTCCGGTCCCAGCAAGGTGGCGGCCATGCGCAGCGGCTGGTGCAGGCCCGACCAGGTCAGGGTGTCCGGTTCGCCGGCGTTGATGAGCAGCACGCGCAATGGCCTCTCTTGCGCCAGCAGGGCAAGTTTAGCGAGTGGCATCGGGTGGCGTCAGCGGAGTTTTCACTCGGGCACGAGGGCGCCTGCGGGGCGCGCGGTATTCCATTGGCTGACTATCATACCGGAGATTAACAAAGCGGCACCGGCCCAGCCGCGCACGCCCATGGTCTCGCCCAGCCAGAAAAAGGCGAAGAAGGCGGCCGCGGCCGGCTCGAACGCGTAGATCACGGCCGCCTCGTTGGCGCTGGCGTGGCGCTGGCCCCAGGTTTGCAGCGAGATGATGGCGGCGGTGGCGATCGCGCCCAGGTAGGCGATGCTCAGCCAGGTGGCTTTCAGCCCCTCGAGCGTGTGTTGCCAGTAGCGCTCCATGGCCGGGCCGGCTTGCAGCGGCACTTCGGTCAGCAGCAGCCACAGCAGGGAGCCGGCCGCGACCGTGACGATCTGCGTGGCCGTCAAGGTCATGAGGCGGCTGGCCGCGCGGGTGCGCACTTCCAGCATCTTGACATACACGGCGAAACACAGCGCGCACAGCAGCGCCAGCGTGTCGCCGATAGTCCAGCTGCCGCTGTCCCAGCACAGCGCCGTCAGGCCCGACAATGCCAGCGCCAGCGCGACCCAGATGCGGCGCTCGGGCGGCTTGCCGGATAGCAGCCCAAGCAGGGGCACGATGAGCACGTTCAGGCCGCAAATAAAGGCGTTGCGGTTGGAACTGGTGAACTTGAGCCCTTCCACCTGAAATACATAGCAAAAGAACAGCACCATGCCGAGCAGTGCGCCCGATACCAGGTCGGCACGGGTGGCGCGCAGCAGGAAAGGCGCCAGCAGCAGCGAACCAAGCAGGAAGCGGGTGAACACGATCCATGCGGGCGAGTAGGCGCCGGTCAAGTCTTTCATTGCCGGAAAGGTGGTGCCCCATACGAGGGTAACGATGAGCAAGGCAAGAATGCCGCGCAGATGGGATGGCATGGGGGGATAACAAAATGACAGGAAATACCCATGGTAACCGGACCCGGCCGCGAACGCGAGCCGCGCCGCTGCCGCGCTCGCGGCGCGGACCGTTATAATCACGCCATGGGGGAGCGATACTTAAAGAGTGTGCGTTTGCTGGCCGAGTGCCTGCAGGGCTTCGAGCGTCTGTCGGGTGAGTCGGTGCGCCGCTGCGGGCTGACGCCACCCCAGTTCGACATCATCGCCACCCTCGGCAATACCCCAGGCATGAGTTACAAGGAACTGGGCGAACGCACCCTGATCACCAAAGGCACGCTGACCGGCGTCATCGAACGGCTTGAACAGAAGGGCCTGGTGGTACGCACCCGCAATGCGGACGACAAGCGGTCCTTTTTCGTGCAGCTCAGTCCCGCAGGCGAGAGCGTGTTCAACGATACCTTCCCCAAAGTGGTCGAACAGGGCAAAAATCTGTTCGCCCCGTACACGGAAGCCGATTTCGAGGCCATGGATGTCGCCCTGCGCAAGCTCAAGCAACTCATTACCGACGCCACCCGGCGGTCCCCCGGAACCCCACAACCCAAGGAAACAGATTGAAAACCTCTCTTCTCGATGGCAAAAAGCCCGCCAAATTTGACAAGCACATCATCGGCAACCTCCTGCTCGACCAGGCGACCCCGGACGAAGTGCGCAAGGAAAAAATGCTGATCGGCGTACGCAACGAGGACGGCGACATCTATCGCCTGATCGGCGCGACCAAGATCAACAGCTTCATGAACGCGGTCGAGGAACTGGACGATCTGGGCCTTGTGAACGAGCTCCAGGACACCGAAGGCACCCAGGAAGGCTGCGACGCGATTTTCAGTCAGCCTTGAGGATTGTCGCTCCCAGGTAATATACTTGAAGAAATATGTTGCTCGACAGAACGTTTTGCGAGAAGCTTGGCGGACTTATGGGAGAATAATTTTCCGATGGACAGACTCGACGCCTTCAAAAGCATCGCTGCGCAGGCGGGCCGCGGCGAACTTACCTTTCCGACCAATGTCGACGCGACCCTCAAACTGCAGCGGGCCCTGAACGATCCGGACTGTCACGCCGAAGTCGCGGCCCGGCTGGTCCAGGCCGAGCCGCTGCTGGCCGCGCGCACGGTGGCGATCGCCAACTCGGTGGCCTACAACCGTTCCGGCAATGAAATCACGAATGTCCGCAACGCTGTCCAGCGGGTCGGTTTCCGCACCTTGAACGCACTGGCGGCGGCGGTGATCGTGCGTCAGCTCGACAGCAAGATCAAGCAGCCTCACCTGCGCAAGATGGCCGACCAGCTATGGCAGCACTCGGCCCACGTGGCCGCGCTGTCCCAGGTGATCGCCAAGCGGGTGGCCCGGGTCGACCCGGAAACGGCGCTGTTTGCCGGCATTGTGCACGAGGTCGGCGGCTTTTATCTGCTCTCGCGCGCCGAGGAATTTCCCGGTCTGCTGGACGGCGACCCGGACGAATGGATCGAGCATGGCGAGGTCGAAGTCGGCCGCGGCGTACTCAAGAAGCTCAATGTGCCGGCACCGGTCATGGAGGCCATCGAAGCCCTGTGGGAAGGCATGCGCGCATTGCCGCCCGAAACCCTGGGCGACACCCTGCTGCTGGCCAACGACTTGTCGCCGGTCGCCTCGCCCCTGCATACCCGCCCCGGCGCCACCACCCGCTCATCGGCCTCGACGATCGACTTCGTCATCGGCGAAGGTACGCTCAACAGCATCCTGGAAGAATCGGCCGAGGAAGTGAAGGGCCTGACGTCCGCCCTGTTGTGACCGAACCCGGGTGTTCCGGCCAAAAAAATGCCCGCTGGTTGAGAGCGGGCGAAGTCCAAAACTAGGGATGTCCTGAAAGAGACGGTTCCACTATAGTTTTCCGGTCATCATTGTTCTGTGCGCCAACACACACAAGAACAAAAATATCCTCGGATTTCCATGCCGACATTTTCCGTCCGCGTGGCAGAATCACGACATTGTCAACTTAGCTAGCCTTTCATGACCAAAACCGTCACCAGCAAGAGCCGCGCGAGCGGACGCACCACCCTGGCTGCGGTTGCCGCCCATGCGGGCGTGTCCACCATGACCGCCTCGCGCGCCCTCAATCAGCCAGACCTGGTGTCCGACGCCGTGCGCGCCCGGGTCCAGCTGGCCGTCAGCACCCTGGGCTACGTGCCCAACCGCGCGGCGCGCGCGCTGGCTTCACGCCAGTCGAATGTGATCGTGGTGCTGGTGCCGTCGCTGTCGAACGTGGTGTTTACCGCGGTGCTGGACGGGATCCAGGACGTGGTCGACGCAGCCAACTACCAGCTTCTGATCGGTAACACCCGCTATTCGGACGCGGAAGAGGAAAAGCTGCTGGGGATTTACCTGCAGTCGAATCCGGACGGCATTCTGCTGTCGGGCCTGACCCACAGCCCGCGCGTGGCGCAGATGCTGGCTACATCGAGGGTGCCGGTGGTATCGATGATGGACCTGGCCGGCGATCCGGCCCAGCTGTCGGTGGGCTTCTCGCAGCACGAGGCGGGCCACACCATGACACGTTATTTGATCGACAAGGGCCACAAGCGCATCGGCTTTATCGGCGCCCAGCTCGATGAACGGACGCTGAGCCGCTTCGCCGGCTACCGCAAGGCGATGCTCGATGCCGGGCTGTCCGACGAACGGCTGGAACTGATGGTGCCGGATGCGTCCAGCATTGCGCTGGGGGCCGAGCTGCTGGGGCGCATGCTGGCCAAGGCGCCCGATTGCGACGCCATCTTCTGCTGTAACGACGACCTAGCGCACGGCGCGATCTATCAGTGCCAGCGGCGCGGGATTTCGGTGCCGGAGCAGCTGGCCATCTGCGGATTCAACGATCTGCCGGCGTCGGCATGGATGAAGCCATCGGTGACGACCATCGGCACGCCGCGCTACCGCATCGGCTTCGAGGCGGCGACGCTGTTGCGAAGCGTGATTGCGGGACGCACGCCCCCGGTGACCAGGATCGATCTGGGATTCACGCTGATGCCGCGCGAGAGCGCCTAGCCCCGTCGTTCCCTCGAACGAGGGAACCCATAATTGCGCAGCACGGAGTATGGGCCCCCTCTTTCGAGGGGAGGACCCGGCTTAGCGTCCGCCGGCAGCGAACTCGCGTGCCGCCAGCTTGACCTTCACGGTGCTCACCGGCGCATCGGTAGCCTGCGCCAGGGTCACCACGTACTCACCCGCGGCGATCTTCCACTTGTTCGACTTCGAATCGAACACCGCCAGCGTGCGCGGATCGATGGTCACGCTGGAAGCCCGGCTCTCGCCCGCCTTCAGTGCCAGCTTGTCCCAGCCGCCCAGACGCTTCGGCGCTTCCCAGCCGCCGCCAACTTTGGCCACATACACCTGCGGCACGGCCTTGCCGTCACGCTTGCCGGTGTTGGCGGTCTTGAACGACACGGCGATCGAACCATCCTTCGGCGCGGCCTTCAGGTCGGAGTAGCCAAAGGTGGTGTACGACAAGCCATGGCCGAACGCGAACAGAGGCTTGAGCCCTTTCTTCTCGAACCACTTGTAGCCAACGGCCGCGCCTTCGATGTCGTAGTTGACCGGGAAACGCGTATCCTTCGGCGCATCCAGACCGTCGAGCTTCGGACGTGGCAGCTGCGCCTCCGCCATCGGGAAGGTCACCGGCAGGCGGCCCGATGCATCGACTTCACCGGTCAGCACGCGGGCAATCGCTTCGCCGCCGTTGGTGCCCGGGTACCACGCTTCCACCAGCGCGTTCACGCTGCCCAGCCAGGGCATGGACACCGGCGAACCGGTTTCCAGCACCACCACCGTCTTCTGGTTGGCGGCGGCGACGGCGGCAATCGTGTCGTCCTGCTTGTTCGGCAAGGCGAGCGTCTGGTCCTGGCCCTCGGCGGTCCACTGGGTGGCGAACACGATCGCCAGGTCGCTCGACGCGGCCAGCCTGGCGGCGGCGGCGGCGTCCTTGCCGTCGTGGTACACAAACTTGGCATTCAGGCGTGCGGCCAGCGCCTTCATCGGCGAATTCGGCAGGTAGACCATCGGTCCCGGGAACCCTTCAGGCCCCTCGTTGGGCACCGCCGAACCGCCCACCGGATAGACCTGCGACGAACCGCCGCCCGACAGCACGCCAACGTCGGCGTGGCCGCCGATGTTGGCGATGGTCTTGTAGCCGTTCGCCAGCGGCAGCAGCTTGTTCTGGTTCTTCAGCAGCACGATGCCTTCTTCGGCATCGGCTTGCGACACCTTGGCGTGCGCGGCCATGTCGATCTTTTCCAGCTCCACCTTGACCGGATGCTCCATCAAGCCATGCTTGTACATGGTGCGCAGCACGCGGTGGGCCATGTCATCGAAGCGCTTCTCCGACACGTGGCCGTTTTGCACCGCCTCCTTCAGCGCGCCCTGGAAGTACGGCGACTGGTCGAACGGCCAGCCGGACTGCTGGTCCAGGCCACTATTGGCGGCCGGGATGGTCGAGTGGGTGGCGCCCCAGTCGGACATCACATAGCCCTTGAAGCCCCAGTCGCGCTTGAGCACCTTGTTGAGCAGGTAATCGTTCTCGCAGGCGTACTCGCCGTTGACGCGGTTGTACGCGCACATCACCGAACCCGGGTCGCCACGCTCGATGGCGATCTGGAAGGCCAGCAGGTCGGACATGCGGCCAGGCGCGTCGCTAATCTTCACGTCGAGGTGATTGCGTCCGGTTTCCTGGTCGTTGTAGGCGAAGTGCTTGATGGTGGCGATCACGTGGTTCGACTGGATGCCGCGAATCTGCTCGCCGACCATGATACCGGCCAGCAGCGGGTCTTCGCCGCCGTATTCGAAATTACGGCCGTTGCGCGGATCGCGCTGCAGGTTGACGCCGCCGGCCAGCATCACGTTGTGGCCGGCCAGACGGGCTTCCTTGCCGATCATGGCGCCGCCGGCAAAGCCGAGCGCCGGGTTCCAGGTGGCCGCGGTGGCGATACCGGCCGGCAGCGAAGTCAGTTCGCGCACCTTGCCGCCGCCCTGGGTCGCCACGCCGATGCCGGCGTCGGTCAGCTGCTGGTGCGGAATGCCCAGGCGCTCGATCCCCTGCAGGAAGCCGGCCGTCTGCGGCACGCCTTCCTTGGGCTTGGTCACGCCTTTGAAGTCGGTCGAAAAATAGCCGAACACGGTGTGGATCTTTTCGTCCATGGTCATCTGCGACACCGCCTTGGCGGCACGCTCGTCAGGGTTGCCCGCCTGCGCCTGGGCGCTTTGCGCGATCAGGGTGCACAGCGCCGCCGACAGGGCCAGCGCCCACGCTTGTCTCGTTTTTCTACCTTGTGTCATGCTCATCCCTCAATCTTATATTTAAAAAAACGTCTCTCTAACCACGCAACTTGCATGCTAGCTTACATTGGAACCAGCACGTCGAGGTTGTATTTGCCCCCCTCGACGATACCGCTTATCCTG
>CBFGOU010000073.1:0-12763 GCA_965650445.1 uncultured Oxalobacteraceae bacterium
ACCTTGCCCAGTTCGTCGTTGGACATGACTTCGGCGCGCGCAGCCTGGTTGCCGGCGGCGATCTGGCTCACGGCCAGGGTCAGGTTGCCCAGCGGGCCCATCAGCGCACGCGCGAGCAGCCAGGCGATGCAAGCGGCCAGCGCGATGCAGGCGATGCCGCCCAGGGTCAGCAGGCGCTTCATGGTCCGCTGCTGCGCATCGGCCTCCTGCGAACGCTTGGTCATCAACTGGTTTTCCTCGGCGGTGATGGCCGCGATCGTGGTGCGGATATCGGTCGTGGTCTGGCTACCGCTGAGCACATCGGTGGCCGTCGCCACCTGCTGCGTCACGCCCACCCGCTTGTTCATTTCGCGGCGTTTCTCGATCAAGGGATTGATGGTGTTGTCGAGCCAGTGATTGATCATCGGCCCCAGGCTGCGCACGCGCTCCTGCTGGCCTGGATTGTCGGCGGTCAGGCGAATCGCGTGCTCGAGCACCTTGCGCGCATCGGCCTCCTCCTTCTCGACCGGCCCGATCAGCGACTCGTTGCCTGTCATCATGAAGCCGCGCGTGGCGCTCTGGATTTGCAGGACCGAGGTGGTGATTTTGTTGGTTTCCAGCAAAACCTCCAGCGTATGGCGGTCCCAGTCGCTGGCTTCCTGCAGCCGGGTGAAATTGTTATACGCCAGAAGCAGCAGAATCAGAATGATCGACACCATGGCGCCGAAGCCAAGGTACAACTTGTTCTTGATGCTGAGATGGGTCAACTTATTCTCCTCGGAACGGGATTTGTTCGCGTAAATGTAACACTTTGGGGCACGCTTGGGCACGCTTAAGCGGACGCGGCATTTGGATGCCCAGACCCCCGCTTTCGCGAGGGCGACAAAAAAGCCGCCCGAAGGCGGCTTTGGCGCGGCAAGAGGGTGCTTACGAGCCGCGCTTCTCGCGTGCCTTGGCGGCAATGCGCATGCGCAGCGCGTTCAGTTTGATGAAGCCGCCGGCGTCGGCCTGGTTGTAGGCGCCGCCGTCTTCGTCGAAGGTGGCGATGTTCATGTCGAACAGCGAGTCGGTCTTGGAGTCGCGCGACACCACGATGACATTGCCCTTGTACAGCTTCAGACGCACCCAGCCGTTCACGGTGGCCTGGGTGTGGTCGATCAGCGTCTGCAGCGCGACGCGTTCCGGCGCCCACCAGTAGCCGTTGTAGATCAGCGAGGCGTAGCGTGGCATCAGGTCGTCCTTCAGGTGCGCCACTTCGCGGTCCAGGGTGATCGATTCGATGGCGCGGTGGCCCTTGAGCATGATGGTGCCGCCCGGGGTTTCATAGCAGCCGCGCGATTTCATGCCGACGTAGCGGTTTTCCACCAGGTCCAGGCGGCCGATGCCGTGCTTGCCGCCCAGGCGGTTCAGTTCGGTCAACACGGTGGCGGGCGACATGCGCACGCCATTGATCGCCACGATGTCGCCGCGCTCGTATTCCAGGTCCAGGTACTCGGCCTGGTCGGGCGCCGCTTCCGGGCTGACGGTCCAGCGCCACATCGATTCTTCCGCTTCGGCGCTGGGGTTTTCCAGGTGCCGGCCTTCGAAGGAGATGTGCAGCAGGTTGGCGTCCATCGAGTAGGGCGCGCCGCCGTTCTTGTGCTTCATGTCGATATCGATGCCGGCCTCTTCGGCGTACTTGAGCAGCTTTTCGCGCGACAGCAGGTCCCACTCGCGCCACGGGGCGATGATCTTGACGTCCGGCTTGAGGGCGTAGGCGCCCAGCTCGAAGCGGACCTGGTCGTTGCCCTTGCCGGTGGCGCCGTGCGAGATGGCGTCGGCGCCGGTCTCGCGCGTGATCTCGATCAGGCGCTTGGCGATCAGGGGACGGGCGATCGAGGTGCCCAGCAGGTATTCGCCTTCGTAGACGGTGTTGGCGCGGAACATCGGGAACACGAAGTCGCGCACGAATTCTTCACGCACGTCGTCGATGTAGATGTTTTCCGGCTTGATGCCGAACTTGATCGCCTTGGCGCGCGCCGGTTCGAGCTCTTCGCCCTGGCCGAGGTCGGCCGTGAAGGTGACGATCTCGCATTGGTAGTTATCCTGCAGCCATTTCAGGATGACCGAAGTATCGAGGCCGCCGGAATAGGCGAGGACTACTTTTTTAATGTCGCTCATGGGAGTTCCAATCTGTGTTGACGTGGTGTTCGGGTGCGCTTGTGTAGTTCAGCTGCCGGCAATTTCGCCCAGCAGCAGGTATTCGATCAGGGCTTTCTGGACGTGCAAACGGTTTTCCGCTTCGTCCCAGACCACCGATTGCGGGCCGTCGATGACCTCGGCGGCGACTTCTTCGCCGCGGTGGGCCGGCAGGCAGTGCATGAACAGCGCGTCCGGCGCGGCGCGCGCCATCTTGGGCGCGTCGACGATGAAGCCTTCGAAGTCGGCCAGGCGCTGGGCGTTTTCCTTCTCATAGCCCATGCTGGTCCACACGTCGGTGTTGACCAGGTGCGCGCCGGCGCAGGCGTCGGACGGGTTCTCGAAGAAGGTGTAGCGCTTGGTCGACACCAGCGTGTGGTCGATGTCGTAGCCCTTGGGCGTGGAGACGTTCAGGTGGAAGCCGAACACTTCGGCCGCCTGCAGCCACGAGTACAGCATGTTGTTGGCGTCGCCGACCCAGGTCACGGTCTTGCCGCTGATCGAGCCGCGGTGCTCGACATAGGTGAAGATGTCGGCCAGCACCTGGCAGGGGTGGTGTTCATTGGTCAGGCCGTTGATCACCGGCACGCGCGAATTGGCGGCGAAACGCTCGATGATGTCTTGCCCGAAGGTGCGCACCATGATGATGTCGCACATGCGGCTCATCACCTGGCCGGCGTCTTCCACCGGTTCGCCGCGCCCCAGCTGCGAGTCGCGCGTGTTCAGGTAGATGGCGGCGCCGCCCAGCTGGTGCATGCCGGCCTCAAAAGAAAGCCGGGTGCGGGTCGAATTTTTTTCGAACACCATCACCAGGGTGCGGTCGACCAGCGGGTGGTAGACCTCGTAGTTCTTGAACTTGCGCTTGATGATCTTGGCGCGCTCGATAACGTACTCGAATTCGGCCAGGGAGAAGTCGGAAAACTGGAGGAAGTGCTTGATCGGTTTTTTGGTAGACATAATTGCAACTTTTAAATGCTTTTTGCTACGAGCGGTCCGGCGCTGACGCAGGGGAGCCTGACATTATAATTGTTTTTGTGGATTTGCCCGAAGTAAAGCCATGCTGATGCAGCAAGTTCCCCGGCGGCGTCAATACAGCGTCTGTGCCGATTCGTGCAGCAGCTGGCCGTACAGCTGGTGGCGGAAGCGGGCGATCCTGCCTTCCCCGACGGCCTGCAAAATGGCGCATTGCGGTTCGATCAGGTGGCGGCAATTGTAGAATTTGCAGCCGCCCAGGAACGGCGCGAACTCCACGAAGGCGCGTTCGAGCATGCCTTCACTGAGGTGGTACAGGCCGAACTCCTGGAAGCCGGGCGAATCGATGATCGAGGACCGCTCGTTCAAGGCGTACAGCCGGGTGAAGGTGGTGGTGTGCTTGCCGGTGTCGAGGGCGGCGGAAATCTCGCGCACGGCGATGTCGGCGTCCGGCACCAGCAGGTTGATCAGCGAGGACTTGCCCATGCCGGACTGGCCGATGAAGATCGACGACTGGCCCTCGAGCAGCGGCATCAGGGTGGCCACGGCATGCCCGGGGTCGCGCCTGGCCGAGACTTCGTGCAGCGGGTAGCCGATCGAGGTGTAGGCTTGCAGGCGTTCGCGCGCCTTGGGCAGCAGGGCGGCCACGTCGACCTTGTTGAGGATCAGATGGGCTTCGATGCCGGCCGCTTCGGCCGCCACCAGCGAACGCGAGATCAGGTCGTCGGCAAAGCCCGGCTCGGTGGCCACGACGATGAACAGGCGCGTCAGGTTGGCCGCCAGCAGCTTGGACTTGTACTGGTCGGAGCGGTACAGCAGCGTCTTGCGCTCGCCGATGGCTTCGATGACGGCCTGGTCGTCCGACGTCATCTTCAGGTCGACCACGTCGCCCACGGCCACATTGGTTTTCTTGCCGCGCGTGACGCATTGCAGTTTGCGTCCGGCCACGTCCACGAGGTAATGGCGCCCGTGCGCCGCGATGACGGTTCCGTGCAGACTCATTGGGCCGCCAGATTCAGCCGGGCGATCCGTACCGAGGCCGGTGGATGCGAATCGTAGAAGGCCGAATGGAGCGGATCGGGCGTGAGGGTGGAGGCGTTGTCCTCGTACATCTTGACCAGCGCCGAGACCAGGTCGCGCGCGTCGGTGTGGGTGGCGGCGAAGGCGTCGGCTTCGAATTCGTGCTTGCGCGAGCTGATCGACGCCAGCGGCGACAGCACGAAGGTAAATACCGGCAGCACCAGCATGAACAGGATCAGCGCGAGCGCGTCGTTGCCGGCGCCGATCAGGGGATCGACGCCCAGGCCGGTGTAGAACCACACCTGGTTCTTCAGGTAGCCGAGCAGGGCCAGAAAGCCCAGCGACACCAGGAACATGACGGCGATGCGCTTGATGATGTGCCGGAGCTTGAAGTGGCCCAGTTCATGCGCCAGCACCGCTTCGATTTCCTGCGGCGCCAGGCGGGTGATCAGGGTGTCGAAGAACACGATGCGCTTGTTGGCGCCGAAGCCGGAAAAGTAGGCGTTGCCGTGCGCGCTGCGCCTGGAGCCGTCCATCACGAACAGGCCTTTGGCGGCGAAGCCGACGCGCTTCATCAAGCCTTCGATGCGCGCTTTCAGGCTGTCGTCGGCGAGCGGCGAGAATTTGTTGAACAGCGGGGCGATGACGGTCGGGTACAGCACCATCATCAGCAGCTGGAAGCCGGTCCAGACCAGCCAGGCGTACAGCCACCACAGATCGCCGCTGGCGGCCATCAGCTTGAGCACGACCCATACCAGCGGCAGGCCGACGGCCGCGCCGATGCCGGCGCCTTTCACCATGTCGGCCAGCCACAGCCTGACGGTCATCTTGTTGAAGCCGAAGCGCTGCTCCAGCACGAACTGGCGGTAGTAGTCGAACGGCAGGTCGAGCAGGCCGGTCACGACGGCGAACGCCGCCAGCAGGCCGATCTGGAAGGCCATGCCGGGGCCGGTCAGCGGCAGCACGGCGCCCGCCAGCCATTGCAGGCCGCCCAGCAGGGTAAAGCCGATCAGGACGACGCCGTTGAAGAGCAGCTCGAGCATGCCGAGGCGGGTCTTGGCGACGGTGTAGTCGGCCGCTTTCTGGTGCGCGTCGAGCGGGATTTTGGTGGCGAATTCCGGCGGCACCCCGTGGCGGTTGCGCAGCACATGGCGCAGCTGGCGCATCGATAACCATAGCCGCAGCGAGATGGTCAAGAGAAAGAAGCAGACGAACAAAATCGAAAACGCGGATGAATACATGCTGTGCCTGTGAGAAAATGCAGGATTGATTAGGCCAAGAGAGAATTATGTCACAAGCGACTGATTTAGCAGCTGCGGGCGTTCCAGCCCGTCCGAACGAGTTCAACCTGGTGTGGGTCGATATGGAAATGACGGGCCTGGACCCGGATTCCGACCGCATCATCGAAGTGGCCGTGGTGGTCACCGACATGCACCTGAACGTGCTGGCCGAAGGCCCGGTGTTCGCCATTCACCAGTCCGACGAGACGCTCGACAAGATGGATTCGTGGAACAAGGGCACGCACGGCCGTTCCGGCCTGATCGACCGGGTCAAGGCGTCGACTGTCTCCGAAAGCGAGGCCGAGGAAGCGCTGATCGCTTTCCTGAAACAGTATGTGCCGGCAGGTAAATCGCCAATGTGCGGCAACACCATTTGCCAGGACCGCCGTTTCATGGTGCGCGGCATGCCCAAGCTGGAAGCGTTCTTCCACTATCGCAATCTGGATGTGTCGACCCTGAAAGAGCTGTGCCGCCGCTGGAAGCCGGAACTGATCGCCGGCTTCAAAAAACACCAGAAGCATACGGCGCTGGCTGATATTATCGAGTCGATCGATGAACTGAAATACTACCGCGAGCATTTCATCAAGCTGGACTGAACCGGGAGGGTGTCCCTGTGAAAACCGTGCTGCTGCCGTCTGGACCGAGCGTTGCCGCGCTCGGGCAGGGAACCTGGAATATCGGCGAAGACCCGGCCGCGCGCCACGCCGAAGTGCGCGCGCTGCAATTGGGGATCGACCTGGGCATGACCCTGATCGATACGGCTGAAATGTATGCCGACGGCGGGTCCGAGGAAGTCGTTGGCGCGGCCATTGCCGGCCGGCGCGATCAGGTTTTCATTGTCAGCAAGGTGTATCCGCACAATGCCGACCGCAAGGGTGTGCAGGCGGCGTGCGAGCGCAGCCTCAGGCGGCTCGGCATCGATCGCATCGACCTGTATTTGCTGCACTGGCGCGGCACGGTGCCGCTGGCCGAGACGCTCGACGCCTTCATGCGCCTGCGCGAGCAGGGCAAGATCGGCGCGTTCGGCGTGAGCAATTTCGATCTGGACGATATGCTGGAAGCGGCCGGCTTGCCGGGCGGGGCCGATATCGCCGCCAATCAGGTGCTGCTCAACCTGGTCAAGCGCGGCATCGAATATGACCTTCTACCGTGGTGCAGGCAACGCGGCATTCCCGTGATGGCGTATTCGCCGCTGGAGTCCGCCGGGCCGGAGCGGCTGCGCTTTCTGCGCACGCCAGCGCTGGTGGCGGTGGCGCAGCAGCATGGATGCAGCCCGGCCCAGGTGGCGCTGGCGTGGGTGCTGCGGCACGACGGGGTGATCGCCATTCCCAAGGCCGCGACACCGGAGCACCTGCGCGAGAATCGCGCCGCGCTCGACCTGGTGCTGACCGAGGCCGATCTGGCCCAGCTGGACCAGGCGTTTGCGCCGCCGAAGCGCCGGCTACCGCTGGCAATGCGCTAAGTTGCCGCACGGCGGCGGCCGGTATATGTCGCCGCGGCGGATGGCGCCACGATGAGTTTCGATAGACACAGAAAATCCTGCCACGCGAACACAAGCTTTTCCAGTTTTCGATGCTGGGTGGTGACATCATCAATTTGTTCTGCAACACATTGCGGTTGTGCCTTTAATTAATGAAAAAGACGGCGTTGCCGACCCGCGCCTATCAGGCTGATTAGGCGGTACCACACCAAGGATTTTCTATTGAACACTTGACAGGTCAATACATATCGGCCAAGTTTGACGCTTTGAGCCCTATTGACCACGCATGAACCAGCCGCCCTCCCGCATGATGCTGATGAGCCATTATTTGGTTGGTTTATTATTATTGTTGAGTCCAATTTTGCTAATCTGGCAGCATTTTGGCATGGCCCGCGTCATTGAGCTTTCCAGCCGGCTACCGCACGGCGCCAGAGTGACCGATGACCGTTACGAGAAAGGTAATTCGGTCTCGTCACTGGTTCGCAGCAAGGATGCGCTCACCATGCGTTGTGCGCTGCAAGTGGGCTATACGTGGCCGTTTTGCAAGCTGCAATTTTTGCTGGGTGCCGCCGGCAAAGGGGTGGACCTTTCGCAGTTCGACACGATTACCTTCAACATGAGCTATTCGGGTCGCCCCCCGCAAAAAATCAAGCTCCATCTGATTAATTTCGAGCCCGAATTTTCCACGGTTGACGACTGGAATTCGCAGCGCTTCAACGAAGCCGAAATTGAACTCCCGGACCAGCCCACCTTCACCATTCCCCTCAATGTCCTGCGCACTGCGGACTGGTGGAGAAGCACGCGCAGGGTGCCGCTGTCGCAGAGCTACACCCGGCTGGATAACGTGACGGCGGTGGAAATTTCGACGGTCAGCGCACCCGGCGAAGTGGTCACCATGGAGGTGAGGTCGATCCAGTTCCGTGGAAAATGGATCTCGCACGCAAAACTTCTGATGTATCTGGTGTACGCGTGGATCGCCTGCGGAATGCTCAGCTTGTCCCTCAGCCTGCTGCACTATCGGTCCAGGCTTTTGGCCAGCAACTCGCGCCTGGAACTTTTGGCAAGCATTAACAAGGCGCTTGAACTGGAAGCGCGTGAACTGGCCGACCAGGCCTATACCGATCCGCTCACCGGCGCCCTGAACCGCCAGGGCCTTCGGGAGGCGTTGGTGAAGCGCCTGCAGACTCCCGAGCACTATGGCAAGGATATGGCGGTGATCTTCATGGATCTCGACCATTTCAAGCAAGTCAATGACCGGTATGGGCATGACGCGGGCGATGAGGTGCTGAGGCGCTTCGCCGCCATCGTCAGACGCGAGGTCCGCGCCGGCGATAAGCTGGTGCGCTGGGGCGGCGAAGAATTCCTGCTGGTGTGCCCGGAGACGAGCAGGGAGCAAGCCGCGAACATGGCGGAAAAGCTGCGCATTGCGATGACCCGGCAGGATTGGCCGCATGGGCTGCGCGTTGCCGCTTCCTTCGGCGCGACCGCGCTCAAACCGGACGAAGACATCGGGACCGCCATCGCGCGCGCCGACGGCGCATTGTACGCGGCGAAATCGAAGGGGAGAAACCGGGTGGAAGTCGTCTGAGCTTGCGCACCGAGTCAACGCTCGCGCCTTGACCTTATGCTAAAGTTGCCGCGTTGCCAGCCATCACGCGGGGACCGGTTTGAACAGCCTGATGAACATCTTGCGCGCCATCGGCGAGCGACTCAAGGAAACCGGCTCGATCGCCTGGCGCTGCTTCTACAGCCTGACGTTTACCCTCGTCGGCGCGGTCGGCATGGCGGCGATCCCGCAAGGGCGCGAATGCCTGCGCCTGGTCGCCCAGCCGGGCTGGAATTTCTCGCTGTTTCTGTTTGCCGTCGCGACCTGGTCGCTGGCCGCCTGGTATAGCGCGCGCCTGACCCTCGGACGGGTATTCGACGGCCACAGCGTGATCGACCGGTCCGGCACGCTTTTCGTCGACACGGCGCGCAACTGGCTGCCGCGCTGCCTGGGCGTGCTGCCCAATGCGCTGCTGGCGCTGACCTTCTTCCGGCTGGGCGAAGCGGTCCTGGCGCTGGCCTGCGCGCTGTCCGGCCTGGCCATCGGCATCTTCATGATCAAGCGGCGGCGCTGGTTTGCGTCGCGCTTTCGCCTCGTCGATGGCGCCCAGCCGATGCGTTTCGTCTCCTTGCAGCGGCGCACCGTGGCCACGGCGGTGACGGCCATCGGCGTATCGTTCGCGCTGCTGTTTGCGGTCTGGTGGCGCCCGGTGGAGGTGACGGCGGTGGTGACCGCGCCGATACTGCTGTGCTTTGCGCTGGCCAGCTGGATTCTGTTCGGCGACCTGGTGCTGACCTATTTTTTCAAGCAGCTGCATCTGCCGTCGATGGCGGCAGCGCCCTTGCTGCTGTTCGTGATCTTTAGCTTCAGCAACGACAATCACGCGGTCGCGCTGATCGGCAACGATCCGGCGCCGATGATCCGGCGCGATATCGACCGCCACGTGGATGCCTGGCTGCAGAGCCGCGTGCAGGCCGGCGAGCTCAGGCCGAAGGAGGCGTTTCCGCTGTACCTGGTGGCGGCCGAGGGCGGCGGCATCCGCGCGGCCTACTGGGCCGGCAATGTGCTGGCCAAGCTGCAGGACGACAGCGGCGGGCGCTTTTCGCGCCACGTGTTCGGCATGAGCGGCGTGTCCGGCGGCAGCCTGGCGCTGGCCAGCTTCGCGGCCCTGGTCGCCGATGGCCACAGCGGCGCGCTGGCGCAATCGCCCTGTGCACGGCGCAACCCGGCGCGCGCCTATCAGCAATGCATGCGCATGGTGCTGCGGCGCGATTTCCTCTCGCCCACGGTGGGCTATCTGATGTATCCCGACATGGTGCAACGCTTCCTGCCGTTCGCGCTGCCGGCCGCGGACCGGGCGCGCGCGATGGAGGCGGCCCTGAACGATGGCTGGCAGCGCGCCACCGGCAACGACCGCTTGGCCCAGCGCTTCGACCGGCTGTGGCACCAGGACGGCGCGCGCAACGTGCCTTCGCTGCTGCTCAACGCCACCCTGGTCGACGGCGGCAACCGCGTCATCGCCAGCGACCTGGTGATCGACGGCCGCTTTCCGGACGCCTTCGACGCGTTCGATCCGCTGCTCGACCTGCGCCGCATGAGCCTGGCGACGGCGGTGCACAACAGTGCGCGCTTCAGCTATGTGAGCCCGGCCGGCACGGTGTACGCCTGCCGCCGCGCCGGCCGGCTGGCGCCCTGCGGTCCCGGCACCGAACGCGCGCCGTGGGGCAGGGTGATCGATGGCGGCTATTTCGAAAACTCCGGCGTGGAAACCATCCGCGACTTGCTGTTCGCCATGCATCCGGCGCTGGAGCGCTGGCGCGCGGCGGGCTACGCGATCGAGCCGGCGGTGATAGTGATCAGCAATTCGCCGGGGGCGATGGCGCCGTCCGGCAAGCTCGACCCGGCCAGCGCGCGGATGGACATGACGTTTTTGTCCGAACTGCTGGCGCCGCCGCGCGGCCTGTTCAGCACGCGGGCGGCGCGCGCCACCTTTGCCGTGACCGCCGAACGGCGCGATATGGATGTGCTGTTGCCGGCCGGTTTCCTGTGGTTCGGGGTACTGGCGCGCAACGATACGCCGCTCGGCTGGGCACTGGCCGACCGCAGTTTCGATGGCATGGATGAGTTGCTGCAGTACCGCCAGGCGGAGGCGCTGCCGTTTCGCGCGGTGACGCAGCGGCTGCTGCCGCCGGATCAGAAGCGGTAGGCGGCGCTGAGCTGCACGGCGCGCTCGATGACGCTGCGCCCCGGGGCCGCGCCGAATTCCACGTGATTGCGGTGCAGCAGGTTCAGGCCGCTGATGCCGATGTCGACCTTGGGCGTGGGTGTCCACATCCACATCACATCGAGCTCGTAGTAAGCGGGCACGGCCGGACGGGGCAGGCTGCCGACGTAGCGCAGGTTCAGGTCCAGCTGGTGGTGCTGGCCCAGGTCGTGGGAGGAGCGCAGCGTGTAGCGCCGGTCAGGGTCGTTGGGGGTCAGTCCGAAGAGCTCGCTGACGTCGCGGCTGCCCGGCAGCAGGCTGGTGCGCACTTTCTGCAGCACCGCGCCGCCGTCCAGCCGCCAGGCCGGCAGCACTTGCCAGCGCGCCCACATTTCGATGCCGCGGGCGCGGCCCTGGCGCAGATTTTCAAAGGTCCAGGGACTGCCGGTGTGCACTTCGAGCGTGCGCAGGCGCTCGAAGTCGCTGAAAAACACCGTGGCCGACCACGACAGGGTGGGCAGCGGCTGGCCGCGGTAGCCCAGCTCGGCCACCTTGGCCGTTTCCGATTCAAAGTCCGGGCCGCCGCCGATGGTGTAGCGCGGGACGCCATTGGTCACCGGCGGATACGTGGGCGAGTAGAAATCGCGGTCGATGCGCGAGGGCGCCCGCACCGTGCGCGACAGGCTGCTCCAGAACAGGTGGTCGCCATGGGTGTAGGCCAGGCGCAGGTTGGGCAGCACTTCCATGCCGGTGTAGTTGTTCTGCTCGAACTTGACCCCGGCGGTCAGACGCAGCGGTTCGGTGAGGGCGATTTCATCCTGGATGAAGACGTTGCCCCAATGCATGTCGAGCGAGGCGGGCAGGAAGCCGGAGCGGAGACTGTTGACGATCCGGTCCCAGCTGTAGCGGTAGCCGCCGCCCCAGATGATGTTGTGGGCGCCGCGCCGGATATCGTGCTGGACTTCCAGTGCCAGCGTGTCGAGGTGCTCATTGAAGGCGTTGGGCTGGTCGCGCTGGGTGTGGTCGGCAATGATCTGGACGTTGACGACCTGATTGTCGGGCAGCAGGGCGGTGTAGCGCGCCGTCAGGTTGGCGCCGGCGATGGCGATCGGTACGGTTTGCGCCTGCGCCAGCTTGCCTTCGTAGGCGTCGCCCGAGACCGCCAGGCTGGCCGTGCCAACCGGCAGATCGGCGCGAAAGCCGGTCTGGCGCCGATGCCAGCCGGTCAGCGTGGACGCGCCGGCGGCGGTGGCGGTGTCGTCGGCTTCGCTCAGCGAGCCGTAGACGCGGTAGTGGCCGCCACCCGCGAGCTTGCCGCCGTGGCGCAGCACGCCATTGCCCTCGTGTTCGCCGCCACCGGCGCTGAGCAGGTTGCCTTGGGTGTCGGCGGCATTCTTGGTGATCACGTTGATGACACCGTTGACGGCATTGGCACCCCAGATGGTGGCGCCCGGCCCGCTGATGACTTCGATGCGGGCGACGTCAGCCAGCACCACTTCCTGGGCATCCCAGAACACCCCGGAAAACAAGGGCGAATAGACGCTGCGCCCGTCGATCAGCACCAGCAGCTTATTGGCGAAGACGCTGTTGAAGCCGCGCGCGGAAATCGCGTAGTTGCGTGCGTCCGCGCGCGCGACCTGCAGGTTGGGGGCCAGGCGCAGCGCTTCGGGCAGGGTGCGCGCGCCGCTGCGCCGGATGTCGCTGGCGCTGATGATGTACAGCGAGGCCGGCGCCGCCGACAGGCGCGCTGGCTGGCGCGAGACGGAGGTGATCACGATGTTGCTCAGCTGTTCGAGGGACAGCTCGGCCATGTCGTCGGCCTGCTGGGCAAATCCGGCCCGCGGCGCACAGGCGGTCAGGGCGCTCAAGATGGCTACGACAGTCGAGATCGTCTTCATGCAGGCAATCATACCGCAGCTTGTGTCGCATGCGAATGCTGATTATTTGCAATCGCGCTCAATCCGCGGTGTAGGCCCCCAGGCATTTGCGCACCGGATCGGCCGATGCCTTGCGCGCTTCGGCTTCCACGCCGGGCTCGCCGAGGTCGCCTTTGAAGACCACGCAAGCGCCGTTACCGTGCGACCAGCGCAGCTCGTCGAGTGCTT
>CBFGOU010000074.1:0-12692 GCA_965650445.1 uncultured Oxalobacteraceae bacterium
CATGGAACGCCACCCGCGCCTGCATGCGCGCGCGCTGGCCACCTTGGGCCAGATCGACGCGACCATCAAGAGCGTGCGCCAGATCATTAACGATCTGCGTCCGAATGTGCTCGACCTGGGCCTGTCGGCGGCCGTCGAATGGCAGGTCGCCGAATTCGTGCGCCGCACCGGGATTGTGTGCGAGTTGATCGACGAGCCCAAGGAAGTGGCGCTCAACGACAACATTGCCACGGCCTTTTTCCGCATCCTGCAAGAGTCGCTGAGCAATATCGTGCGCCACGCGCACGCCTCGCGTGTGCGGGTGGAATTGAAAATGACGGGCAACCGGCTATCGATGACGGTCACCGACAATGGCATCGGCCTGCAGTCGCCTGAGCGCGGCAAGGTCGGCTCGTTCGGCCTCGTCGGCATTGAAGAACGCATCAGCATCCTCGGCGGCACGTTCACGATCAACGGCAGCGAGGGCGGTGGCACCATCGTTTGTATTTCGGTGCCATTGCACCTGGACGCTACGCGTCCTCCGGTCGTCTCCGAGTTGCCTCCAGTGACAGCCAGTTCGCCTTTGTCCGACAAGGTCGGCGCGCTGTCCTAAATAACGCTTCCTGTTCGCCTTGCGGCATCTGTCAGCGCCAATTCTGGTACTGTCGGAATCCACCGCTAATTGTTGAGCTAACGCAAGTTCGCCACAAAGCAGCGGAGCAACATCCTCATCAGTTACGGAAATCAATGCAATTGGGAAAATTTTCTCTTGACTAGAAGAAAGGAGCACGCGCAACACCTGATCTACCGCAAGTCAAAAAACAGGGACGTAGTCAACTACAACAAACCATAAAAACGAGGCTTATGATGATTTCGAACAACGCATACAACGCTATCGCAGCACTGGACCTGAACCAGATCAAAACCAAACTGATGCACGTGCAGTCGGGAGAAGGTTGGAGCCAGGAAAAAGTCGATGCCGTGGAAGTGGAATATCGGCGTTTTCTGTATCTGATGAAGGCTTTCCCGAACGAGACAACCGTGCCACTGGTCGAGGTGGACATTTTCTGGCACTACCACATTCTCGACACGCTGAAGTACGCACAGGATTGCGAGCAGGCATTCGGTTATTTTGTGCACCACTACCCCTACGTCGGCATGGAAGGACGTGACGACGATGAAGAGGTGCACAACAGCAGCGTCGACCGCATGCGCGAACTGTACGAAAGCACCTTTGAAGTACCTTATGCCAGCAACGCCGCGGCGTTCTGCGCCCGTACCCAGCTCGACGCGACCTCCGCCTTCTGTGCCCGTACGCAAGTTGAAGCGAAGTCGGCCTTCTGTGCACAAACTTCGGTTGAAGCCAAGTCGGCCTTCTGTGCACAAACTTCGGTCGAAGCGAAGTCAGCCTTCTGTGCTCGCACTCCTGCCGAAGCGAAGTCGGCCTTCTGCGCGCGCACGCAAGTGGAAGCGAAGTCAGCCTTCTGTGCACGCACTCCTGTCGAAGCGAAGTCGGCCTTCTGCGCGCGCACGCAAGTGGAAGCGAAGTCAGCTTTCTGTGCTCGCACTCCGATGGAGGCAAAGTCGGCCTTCTGCGCACGTACGCAAGTGGAAGCGAAGTCAGCTTTCTGTGCGCGCACGCAGGATGACGATCCTGCGATGTCATCGGTTCGCGAAATGCTGCGCATAGCCGCAAAGCCAGCCCTGCAGTTGAACGCCTGATTTCGCGAACGAAGATTGCTGCGTCAGCCTGGATGAATCCGGACTGACGCCAGCGATCAAGGCTTCTTAGATAAAATAAATTCCCAAAAGAAACTTTTAGGACAAAAATGCATTAGAATGCCAACTCATGCAATTCAGCGAGGTGCCCCATGGCCGTCAATGTCGTATCGTCGAACAATGTACCTGCAGCACCGCCTGCTCGCCAATCGGAAGCGAAACCGGTGATCGACAGGCCATCGGAAAAGGCGGCGCAGGCAGCGCAGGCGGCGAAAGCCGTCCAAGCGCCTGCTCCCGCAGCGGCTCCTCCGCCGAAACCTGTCGTCAACACCAGTGGCCAGACTACCGGCACTACCATTAATACGTCCGCATGACTCCTTGCCGGTACCGCGCACTAAAGACGGTACCGCGCAAGACAGCCCATACACCGGCACGCGCCCTCCGCAGTTCAGACGGACGCTCTGTTGCCTGACTCAGCAACTCTTCAAGCAGCCTCTGCCATGTCCTCATCCATGGTCGACATCAGCTCGCGCAGTTCGCGAATGCTGAAGTCGCTGATCTCGTGCATGCGGATCAGGATGGTCGCGCCGATCGGCAGCGTGTGGTGACGAATTTTGCTGATCACCGGTGGCGCCACTTCGAGCGCGCGCGACAGCGCGGCATCGTTTTTCAACTGCAGCTTCTCGATGATTGCGTCCAGCACCTTGTTGGGGTTGTACACGACCCCGTTCGAAGAAACACCTACTGTCATAGCTAATTCTTTCAAAATGTCACACTTTGCAAGCGCAAGAACCCTGTGATACCGAACAGTTGATCCCTGCCGCTTACCCGATCTGCATTCAGTCGCATGTTCCAACGACTGCGCTACAACAAATTGTACACATAATTATTAGCAAGTTCGTAATTAGTGAAATTTGAGGAATATTTTTGCTTATTTTTGACCAAATATTTCAATGTAGCGCGAATTCGGGTAGTAGTGCCGCATTCTGTTGAGCCACCATGCCCATAGCGCCCTGGCTGCGGTCTGGCTGCAATGCGTGGGAATTAGATAGAATTGCGCAAGAGAGAACTGCTCTTCCGGTGGCGCCAGCCTCCAGTTAAGCTGGCGGCGGATTTCGTCCGGCGGCGGTGGCGGTTGGCGCGCCGCCTCGCGCGCGGCCATATAAGCGCGAACCTGTTCCTTGGTTGGATGCTGAATACGATGTGGCATGGCAAGCTCTGGCAGGTGAGATGTAAGGTGTTTAATACAACTCACAATACGACGTGCAAGAGCTAGCAATTTGACGCACCTCAATCGCACCAAGTGAAACGCTACGGTTTGCGTTAATACTTCTTTTTGGCGCTCTGGTAGATCGTCCTGGCGTCTTGATGAGCCCGGTCAAGTGTGCGCATCGAGGCCTTATCGTCGTGATCGACAAAAAACCCGGCATCCTGCGCCTTGACCACCAATGCGATGGCCGCATCGTCATCGAGATCGTATTTCTCCGTGATCAGGGTGGTGACTTCGTCCAGATACGCTTCATAGGTCATGGCGGATTTCCCGCGGGTCGGGCCGTTCATGCCTGCACTCCCATGCCGGCGACAGCCGGGCCGACCAGCGGATAGCGCAAGCGCAGGCCTAATTCACGTTTCAGCCGCGTGTTGCGCAACCGCCGCGATTCGGACATGAACGAGAGCAGCATCGGCGACACCACTGCCGCCAGTTGCTCGCGCGCCAGGCGCGGGGGGCGCGGCAAACCGAAGGCATCGGCTACCGTATCGAAATAATCGGCCATTTTCATTTGTGTATCGTCCACTGCGTTATAAGTTCGTCCAGGCAAGCCCTTGTACAAGGCGCACGCAATCGCGTGCGCCAGGTCGTCGGCGTGAATGTGATTGGTGAATACGTCATCGCTGGCCAGCAATGCCGGCGTGCCCTGCTCGATCCGTTTGAGCGGCAGCCGGTCGCGCGCATAAATGCCGGGCACGCGCAGAATGGCCACCGTCGAGCCGGTCCGGCGCGCCCACTGCCGCAGCACGCCTTCGGCATCGACGCGCCGGCGGGCGCGCGCGTTGTGCGGCGCCACCGGTCGCGTTTCGTCGATCAGCGCACCGGCGCAATCGCCATACACCCCGGTGGTACTGACGTAAACCATACGCGCGCCCTCAGGTAGAATGGCGCACAAGTTACGTGTTCGTTTGTCATGCTTGCCTTCCGATGGCGGCGGCGCCAGATGCACCACGCGGGTGGCCAAGCCGGCCAGGCGCTTGAGTGTGGCGGGCTGGTCCAGGTCGGCGAGCACGGGTACCGCCCCGGCCGAGCGCAGTTCCGCGCGCCGCTCGGGGTCGCTGGTGACGGCGAACACGCGAAAACGCTCCCGCAGCAGCGGCAGCAAGCGCATGCCGACATCGCCGCAGCCCAGAATTAACAGGCGCGGCCGCTGGAAAGCGTGGCGGATGGGAGCATTGCTGTGATTAATGTTGTTCATGTTGAGGATTGTATGACGTTCCAAGTAACTGTCCAGCCGAGCGGGCACCAATTTTCCACCGACGCGGACGAAACCGTGCTGGGCGCGGCCATTCGGGCCGGCATCGGTTTGCCGTATGGCTGCAAGAACGGCGCCTGCGGCTCGTGCAAGGGCAAGATCGTGGCCGGTTCCGTCGAGCACAAGGCGTATCAGCAGCGCGCCCTGTCGGACGAGGAAAAAGCCAATGGCTATGCGCTGTTTTGCTGCGCCACCGCTACCGCCGACCTGACGATCGAAGCGCGCGAAGTGGTCGGCAGTTCCGAGTATCCGGTACGCAAAATGCCCTCGCGCGTGTCGCGCATCGAGAAAGTCGCACCCGATGTGGTCGTCATCACCCTGCAGCTGCCCGCCAACGAAGCGCTTGCCTACCGCGCCGGACAGTATATCGAATTCATGTTGAAGGATGGGAAACGGCGCAGTTACAGCATGGCCAACGCGCCCAGCCTGGACGGGCCGATTACCTTGCACATCCGTTATATGGCCGGCGGCCTGTTCACCGAGCACGTGTTCAACACCTTGAAAGAGCGCGACATTCTGCGCTTCGAAGGTCCGCACGGCAGTTTCTTCCTGCGCGAAGACTCCGACAAGCCCATCGTCCTGCTGGCCTCGGGCACGGGCTTTGCGCCCGTCAAGGCGCTGGTCGAACACCTGATTCACCTGCAATCGACGCGCCCGGTCAGCCTGTACTGGGGCGGGCGCCGTCCACTCGACTTATATATGAACAGCCTGTGCGAGGAATGGGCCGCCACCCTGCCGAACTTCCGCTACGTGCCGGTGATTTCCGATGCCTTGCCCGAAGACCATTGGCAGGGCCGCACAGGCTTCGTCCACAGCGCTGTGTTGCACGATCTGCCGGACATGTCGGGCTACCAGGTGTATGCCTGCGGCGCGCCCATCGTGGTCGATTCGGCCCGGCGCGATTTCGTCGAGCACTGCAAGCTGCCGGCCGACGAATTTTACGCAGACGCATTCACCACCGAGGCCGACCTCGCCTGATCCTGTCCCCAGGCGTCGCCCAACCGGACGACAAGTTCGCACGACGTTTCGTCAAGAAATAACGACATCGCCGGCATAAGGGCCGGCCTGCAGAGGCAGGCAAGTTCAGGCACAATGGTTGATGCTTCCTGAAAGCATTATCGTTAATCCTGCCGCCTGCAGCGTCGAAAGCCTTCATGTCCGTTCTGTCTTCGTCCTCCGGTTTTGCCATTCTGCGCAACCGTAACTTCTCGTATTATCTCGGTTCCCGCGTGCTCGGCACGCTGGCGGTACAGATGCAAAGCGTGGCCATCGGCTGGCAGGTCTATCAAATGACGGGCAGCCTGTTCGATCTCGGCTTGATCGGCCTGGCCCAGTTCGCTCCCTTTCTCTTGCTGATCCTGCTGGCCGGTCACGCGGCGGACCGCTACAACCGCCGCAAGATCATTCTCATCTGTCTCGCCACACAGTTGCTGTGCGGACTATTGCTACTCGGCTTTGCACTCAGCGGGGCGCGCATCGTGTGGCCAGTGTTTGCGATCCTGGTTCTGTTCGGCAGCGCGCGCGCCTTCATGAATCCGGCCAACCAGGCAGTGCTGCGCAACATGGTCTCGACGGAAAACTTCAGCCAGGCGGTCGCCTTGAGCTCGTCGGCCTTCCACGTGGCGGTGATTGTCGGCCCGGTGCTCGGCGGCCTGCTCTACGTGGCGGGACCGGCCACGGTGTATGTGAGTGCCTCGGTGCTGCTGGTGCTGTCGATCATCCTGATGAGCCTAAGCAAGAACGCGCCCCAGGTCGTCAGCAAGGGCGCCGTGACCTGGCACACCGTGCTGGAAGGTTTGCGCTTCGTGTGGTCGCGCCCGATCATGCTGGGCGCCATGTCGCTCGACCTGTTCGCCGTGCTGTTCGGTGGCGCCACCGCCTTGCTGCCCGCCTATGCCCACGACGTCTTGCAGGCTGGCCCTACCGGGCTGGGCTTGCTGCGTACGGCGCCCGGCGCCGGTGCGGCGGTGTGCTCGGTCGTGCTGGCCTTTTACCCGATCCGCCGCCGCGTCGGCGCATGGATGTTCGGCGGCGTGGCCCTGTTCGGCCTGGCGACCATCGTGCTGGGCCTGACCAGCCACTTCACCGTCGCCCTGGTCTGCCTGGCCCTGCTGGGTGCGGGCGATATGGTGAGCGTGTACGTCCGCCGTCTGCTGGTGCAATTCGAAACCCCGGACGAAATTCGCGGCCGCGTGAGCGCGGTCAACGCCGTGTTCATCGGCGCGTCCAACGAGCTGGGCGAATTTGAATCGGGCATCACCGCCGGCTGGCTCGGCCTGGTGCGCGCCATCCTGTTCGGTGGCGCCGCCACGCTGGCCGTGACCGGCATCTGGGCGTGGCTGTTCCCGGTCCTGTCGCGCATGGACAGGTTTCCTCACCATGAGCAGGAAGCGGCCGCCGCCAAAACGGCCTGAAAAATAGTTTTTCCGCGAGCGCACTTTTCCGCGCGGCGATTGTCTCAGAAAGATTCATGCGGTTAACAGGAGCATCTTTCATGAGTACAAGCAGCCACGAATTCGACGTCGCCACCATCATGGGCGGCCTGTACGGCGACGGCATCATCGCCTGCAAGGGCGCGTTCGAGCCCGACTGGGTGCGCCAGCTGGGCGAGGACATCGCGCTGCTGTTCGACGAGGCGCGCCAGCGTCCCGGCGGCGCGCTCGAACGCGGCCCCAACCGCTTCTATGTCGAAGTGCATCCCGAGCGCCTGCGCGGCTTTGCCGACATCGTCGGCCATCCCTGGGTGGTGGCGGTATGCAAGGCCGTGCTCGGTCCGGATTACAAGGTGGTTGAAGCCGGTTTCGACGTTCCCGGCCCGGGCGCGATGAAGCAACCGTGGCACCGCGATTTCCCGGCGCCGCCGGAAACCATCATCGGCCGGCGCCTGAATTCGCTGGCATTCAATATCACGACCGTCGATGTGACCGACGAGCTCGGTCCACTGGAGATCGCGCCTGGCACCCAGTGGGACGACCTGGCGGGCGGCGATCCCATGTTTCCGGGAGCGGCACTGCATGCGCGTTACGAGGCGCGGCGCCAGCGCAAGTATCCGCAGGTGGGCGATATCTCGGCGCGCTCGGCGCTGACCATTCACCGCGGCACCGCCAACGTCGCGAACCGCGCGCGGCCGGTCTTTGTGCTCGGCGTGGACGCGCCGGACGGGCGCAATGCCGACAAGCACGACCTGCAGCTGACCCGGCCTTACTACGATGGCTTGCCGGCCGAGTTGAAACGCCATCTGACCTGCCGCGTTGTCGACACGCTCGAACCGCTGGTGCAAGCCCACACCATCGAGGGCTTGCTGATGGGCGCGCCCGGTTAAGCCGGCTTGCGGCCGGATGCCGATGTGGCCATCTACCCTGGCGTGTGGAGATTCTTTTGACTATGGGCACTATCTGTTAAGCGTGTAATATAAAGCCGTGTGCACGAGTTCACACCAACCCTGGCCCGGTCGCGCCAAGGCGCACCGGGAGCACCAAGCGCACGGGGGTTGGCGTAGCATCATTGATGAACAACCGGGAGTGAGCATATGCAAATCAATATCAACACCGACAAGACGATCGAACGCCACCAGGGGCTGGACGACCACGTGCAAGCCGTGGTCACTGCCGCAGTGCAGCGTTTTCGCGACCAGATCACGCGCGTCGAAGTCCACCTGAGCGACGAGCTGAGCCAGAAATCGGCTGACGGCGGCAACCGCTGCATGCTTGAAGCCCGCATCAACGGCTATCAACCCATTGCCGTCAGCGACCACGGCGGGACGCTGCACCAGGCCATCGGCGGCGCTGCCGACAAGCTCAAGCGCGCCATCGACAGCGCCCTCGGTCGCCTGCACGATAAAAAGCTGCATGCCAAGCCGGAGCTGGTCGACGAGACCACGGACGAACCCAGCGAATAATTCCAGAACACCGAAGTCACCGGCATCAGCTGCGACGCGGCGCATCCGTGCGCCGCGACAGGTGCCGGCCAGCCCGTTATCCCGGCGGCCGATCCCGCGCCAGCCCATCGTCCAATCCAGCCACCAAACGGCTGCCATGAGCGGACATCCCCCTCGACCAGGTCGTACAGTTTCCGAAGCGGCGAATACGGGAACACTGCTATGATGGAGTTGCCAACAGGAACGGCGTTTTCATCTACAACAACGGGAAAGAACACAGTGGAACAGATCGGCACTTTTGCGACGTCCGGTTACACCATGCGGGACTTGCAGCTCTTCCAGGACGCCGACCCGCGCCTGGCGCCGCTGCTGGCCGGCTGCGCGGTGGTCCACCTGGCCGGCGGCACCCCGGTTGACGACAGCACCCGCGCGCGCCTGTTCATCGTGCTGCGCGGTGGCCTGGACGTGACGATGGCCGATGGCACGAGCAGCAAGATCCTGGCTGGTGAAAGCGTGGGCGAACAATCCGTACTCGACGACACCAGTTACCTGTCGGCCATGACCGCCAGCGGCGACACTGCCCTGCTGGTCATCGAAGGCGAGCTGGTATGGAAGCTGATCGACCAGTCCAACACGCTCGCGCGCAACCTGTTGCGTTTGCTGTCCTTTCGCATCCGCGCGGCCAACGCCTTGCTGCGCCGCAATCAGAGACTGGGCGAGTTCTACCGGCAATTGTCGATGAACGATGGCTTGACCGGTCTGTACAACCGGGCCTGGCTCAACGACATGCTGCCCAAGCTGGTGGCCACCGCCCAGCGCGCCGGCACGCCCCTGTCGCTCATCATGATCGACCTGGACCACTTCAAGAAATTCAACGATCGCCATGGCCACCTGGCCGGCGACGATGCCCTGCGCGCGGCGTCCGCGGTGATCGGCGCCGACTTGCGCCCGTCCGATTTCGCGCTGCGTTATGGCGGCGAAGAATTGATGGTGGTGCTGCCGGAAACGCCGCGCGCCCTTGCCATGCTGGTCGCCGAACGCCTGTGCGCGCGCATGCGTGGCGCGACGGTCTTTGCCGACCTGCGCGCGCCTTTGCCGCACATCACCGCGTCCTTCGGCGTGGCAGTACTGCAGGACGGCATGAACGAGACCGCGCTGATCGCGGCCGCCGATGCCGCCCTGTACCGCGCCAAGGAAACCGGCCGCGACCGGGTCTCCGAATAGCCGAACTCACCCGCCGGCGCCGCATCTGTGTACCATAGCGGACCATCGCTTCCCGCCCCCACGCACGCACCATGACCACCCACACTTTCCTCTGGCACGATTACGAAACCTTTGGCGCCCAGCCGCGCCGCGACCGGCCGGCGCAGTTCGCCGCCATCCGCACCGATGCCGATCTGAACGAGATCGGCGAGCCCGTGATGCTGTATTGCCAGCCGGCCCCGGACTTCCTGCCCGATCCGCAATCTTGCCTCATCACCGGTATCACGCCGCAGCAATGCCTGGAATGGGGCGTGCCGGAACACCGCTTCGCCGCCACCATCGAGGCGGCGTTCAGCCAGCCGGGCACGATCGGGGTTGGCTACAACACCATCCGCTTCGACGACGAGGTCACGCGCTCCCTGTTCTGGCGCAACCTGATCGATCCGTATGCGCGCGAATGGCAGAACAATTGCGGCCGCTGGGACTTGCTCGATGTGGTGCGCATGACGTATGCCCTGCGGCCGGAAGGCATCGAATGGCCCAGGCGGGAAGATGGCCGCCCCAGTTTCCGGCTGGAAGACTTGGCGCGCGCGAACGGTTTGCTGCACGAATCCGCGCACGATGCGCTGTCGGACGTGCGCGCCACCATCGCGCTGGCCCGCCTGATCCGCGAGCGCCAGCCGCGCCTGTTCGATTTCTGCCTGGGGCTGCACAAGAAGGACAAGGTGGCCGCCGAAATGGGCTTGCATCTGGACCCGTCCGCGCGCCAGCCCTTCCTGCACGTATCGGGCATGTTTCCCGCCGAGCGCGGCTGCATCGCCGTGGTGTGGCCGCTCGCCACCCACCCTACTAACAAGAATGAGGTGCTGGTGTGGGATTGCCTGCATCACCCCGATGAATTGTTCGGTCTGGACGCGGACACCATCCGCCTGCGCATGTTCACCCGCAGCGCCGATTTGCCGGAAGGCGTGAGCCGCTTGCCGATCAAGAGTATTCACATCAACAAGTCGCCGATGCTGGTATCGAACCTGAAAACCTTGTCGGCCGAGATGGCGGCGCGCTGGGGCATCGATGTGCCGCAAGCCTTGCTGCACGCCCAGGCGGCAGCGCAGGGACCGGATATGCGCGGGCTGTGGGAACAGGTGTATCGGCGTCCGGGCAGCATGGAGGAAACCGATGTCGACGAAGACCTGTACGGCGGCTTCATCGGCAATAACGACAAGCGCAAGCTGGAATCGCTGCGCCAGCAATCGGCCGAGCAATTGGCCACGGCCCGCCCCTCGTTCGAGGATGAACGCTTGAACGAGCTGTTCTTCCGCTACCGCGCGCGCAATTTCCCTGCCAGCTTGAGCGATGCAGATACTGCCCGTTGGGAACAGCATCGGGCCGCGCGCCTGTTCGACGGTGCCGGGAATGCGCGCACGATCGAACAGCTTGCCGCCGAAATCGATGCGCTATCGGAAACCGCCGACGAGCGGGCCGAAGACATTCTTGGCGCGCTCTACGACTACGCCGAGCAGATTGCACCGAGCCGGTATTGAGCAGGCGGCTGTGGCCATATCAAAAAATATATACCTCACAGCCTATTTATTATTGGAAAGCTCATCAGGTTCAGCCTACCATTGCTGATCATTCCTCCTGTGCATGCTCCAATGAAACGTTTATTGACCGCCCTGTGCCTGGCCGCCGGCGCCTCCTTGTGTCTGGCCGCTCCGGCCACTGTCAAACTATCGGTCGACGCGCGCAAGGTGCAGGGACCGATGACACCGATCTGGGCCTGGTTCGGCTATGACGAGCCGAATTACACAACGGCAGCCAACGGCAAGAAGCTGCTGAGCGACATTGCCGCGCTCAGCCCGGTACCCGTGTACGTACGTGCGCACAACCTGATGACCTCGGGCGACGGCAGCTACGCCCTGAAATGGGGCTCGACCGGCATGTATAGCGAGGACAAGGACGGCAAACCGGTCTACAACTGGACCATCGTCGACCAGATTTTCGATACCTATATCGAGCGCAAGATGAAGCCGCTGGCACAGATCGGCTTCATGCCCGAAGCCCTGTCGCAACGGCCCCAGCCTTATCAGCACCAGTGGAAGCCGGGCACACCGTACGAACAGATCCTGACCGGCTGGGCCACGCCGCCCAAGGATTACGACAAATGGTCCGAGCTGATTTATCAGTGGGTACGCCACTGCGTCGACCGCTACGGCAAGAGCGAAGTGGAAAGCTGGTACTGGGAAGTCTGGAACGAACCGGACGGCCTCTACCTGATCGCGCCGGACGTCAAGCAGGCGTATTTCAAGATGTACGATTACGCGGCGGCGGCCGTCAAACGGGCCTTGCCGACCGCGCGCATGGGCGGACCGCACACGGCCGTGGCCGGCCCGCTGATGGACGAATTCTTGCAGCACGTTCTGCACGGCACCAACTATGCCACGGGAAAGACCGGCTCCCCGCTGGACTTCGTGGCATGGCATGCCAAGGGTGCGCCCAAGGTGGTCAATGGCGTCGTGCAGATGGGGATGGACACCCACTTCCGCAATCTGGACCGGGGCTTCGCGCTGGTCGAAAAATACCCTGAACTGAAGGGCATTCCCGTCATCATCGGCGAATCCGATCCGGAAGGCTGCGCCGCCTGCGGCATGCAAACCAATCCGGAGAACGCCTATCGCAACGGCACCTTGTACGCCAGCTATACGGCGGCGTCGATTGCGCGCGAGTACGATCTGGCGGCGCGGCGCGGCATTCACCTGATTGGCGCTGTGAACTGGTCGTTCGAATTCGAGGACCAGCCCTGGTTCGCCGGCTTCCGCGATCTGGCCACCAACGGCGTCAACAAGCCGGTGCTCAATGTGTTCCGCATGCTGGGCATGATGCAGGGCGAGCGCGTGGCGGTCGGCGGCGATCAGGCTTACGATGCCGCCCGCATCCTGGCCGAAGGCGTACGCGGCGAACGCACCGACATCAATGCCCTGGCGGTCAAAGGCACGCGCACCATCAGCGTTCTGGTCTGGAACTATCACGACAATGACGTCATCGACGCCGGCGCGCCGGTGGAAGTGAAAGTGGACGGGATTCCGGCCGCGCGCGCGACCCTGCGCCATTACCGGATCGACCAGGAACACGGCAACTCGTATGCGGCCTGGAAGCGCATGGGCTCGCCTGCACAGCCGAGCGCGGCGCAAATTGCCGCGCTGAACAAGGCGAGCGAACTGGCATTGCTGGACAAACCCGGTGGTATCGCCGTGCACAACGGCACTGCCACCATCCGCATGCAGCTGCCGCGCCAGGCGGTTTCCCTGCTGACCATCACGTACTAATTAATTCAACTACGATGAAACGCCTCCTGCCCCTGTTATCCCTGGCCGCATCGCTGGCCGCCCCGG
>CBFGOU010000075.1:0-12683 GCA_965650445.1 uncultured Oxalobacteraceae bacterium
CACTACGCGCTGAGTCCGACCTGGCCGCTGGAAGTGCTCAATACGGTCGTGCTGCGTGCGCTGGAGGGCAAGACGCAGATGACCTTGCACTCCGCGCCGATCAACGCCAGCGAAATCGAGCGGCAGACCTTCAAGGCCGGGCACGCGTCGATGCAGCAGGGCTTTGGCGGGATGTATGACGTGTACGAGCAGTATCTCGCCGCGCTCTGATCTGTCGTTCCCGCGAAACGCGGGAACCCATGCCGAGCGACCGAAGATGGTCGGGAAGGCGGCTAATCGGCCAGCTCGGGATAATCCGTATAGCCTTCAGCCGCACCGCCGTAGAACGATTCCGGCCGTGCGGGATTAAGCCCGGCGCCATGTTTGAGGCGTTTCGGCAGGTCGGGATTGGCGATGAACCACTTCCCGAACGCCACCGCATCGGCCTCGCCGGCACTGATCAGCTGCTCGGCGATCTCGCGCGTCATCTTCTCGTTGGCGATATACACGCCGCCGAATTCCTTCTTCAGATACGGCCCCAGGCGGCCCTCGCCCACGCCTTCGCGCACGCAGAGGAAGGCGATGCCGCGCCTGCCCAGTTCGCGCGCCACGTAGCCGAAGGTGGCCTTCGGATCCGAGTCGCCCATGTCGTGCGAATCGCCGCGCGGGGCCAGGTGCATGCCGACCCGTCCCTTGCCCCACACATCGATACACGCGTCGGTGATCTCCAGCAGCAGGCGTGCGCGGTTTTCAATCGACCCCCCATACGCGTCGGTGCGCTGGTTGGTGCTGTCCTGCAGGAACTGGTCGATCAGGTAGCCGTTCGCGCCGTGCACCTCCACGCCGTCGAAGCCGGCCCGTTTGGCGTTCTCCGCGCCCGTGCGGAAGGCCGCCACCACATCGGCGATCTCGCCCAGCTCCAGCGCGCGCGGCACCGGATAATCGCGCAGAGGACGCAGCAGGCTGACATGGCCTTTGGCCGCGATCGCGCTCGGCGCCACCGGCGCCGCGCCGTTCAGGAACGACGGGTCCGAAATGCGCCCCACGTGCCACAGCTGCAGCACGATGGTGCCGCCGGCCTGGTGGACGGCACGGGTCACCTTCTTCCAGCCCTCGACCTGCTCGTCGGACCAGATGCCCGGCGTGTCGGCGTAGCCCACGCCGTGCGGCGTGACGGCAGTCGCTTCGGACAGGATCATGCCGGCGCTGGCGCGCTGCACGTAGTACTCGGCCATGAGTTCGTTCGGCACGCGGTCGCCGCCGATGGCGCGGGCGCGGGTGAGCGGGGCCATCATGATCCGGTGTTTCAGCGTGAGATCGCCGACGGTGATGGGGTCGAAAAGTGTCGTCATGGCTGGATTCCTTCCTTGTTGTGATGGAATCATTATATTGATGCCGTACATGATGATAAATAGCGTCTCATCCATTACACTTTCAACTCCATGTAACAAATGGGTGGAAAATGCGGCGCCAATTCGACGATATATTGCTCGGCAGCATAGAGCTGTTCTGCCTGGCTGCGGAACTGAAGAGTTTTACGGCGGCGGCGGTGGAGGCGGGCGTGACGCCGGCCGCGGTCAGCCGCTCGGTAGCGCGGCTGGAAGAACGCCTGGGAGTGCGCCTGTTCGTGCGCACCACGCGCCAGATCCGGCTGACCGAGGCCGGCCAGACCTATTACGACCAATGCCGCGAAGCGCTCGGCCGGCTGGTGGAGGCCGAGCGCGAGATCACCGGCCAACAGGCCGAGCCGAGTGGCACCTTGCGCATCAGCGTGCCGACCTCGTATGGACACTACCGGGTGCTGCCGCTGCTGCCCGGCTACCGCGCGCTGCATCCGCAGGTGAAGGTGGAGATCCACCTGAGTAACCGGAACATCGACTTCGCCGACGAAGGCTACGATCTGTCGATCCGCGTGCGTCCGCCGGCCGAATCGAACCTCATCGGGCGCAAGCTGGAAGACGCCGAAGTGGTGCTGGTGGCGGCGCCGGCCTACCTGAAGGCGCGCGGAGTTCCCGCCCAGCTCGCCGATCTGGCCGGTCACGACTGTATCCTGTTCGAGCTGCCCAGCAGCGGGCGCCGCGTCGACTGGATATTCAGGGAGAACGGCGCGGAGATCGACGTGCCGGTGGCGGGAAACTATACCGTCACCGACGACGTGCTTGGGTGCGTGACGCTGGCGCGCCATGGCGCCGGCCTGGTGCACACCTTCCGTTTCATCGTCGAGGCCGACCTGCGCAGCGGCGCCCTGGTGGAACTGCTGCCGCATATGGGCGGACGTTCCCGCCCAATCACGCTGCTGTATCCGTCGAGCCGGCACGTTCCCCTGCGGGTGCGCAGTTTCGTCGACTTCCTGGTGGCGAATCTGGGCAGAGGCGATGTTATACTCGGCGCCCCAACTTGACGGCGACACCGGACACCATGGCATGGCTCACCATCTCGGTCATCGATTCCCACACCGGCGGCGAGCCGACCCGCCTGGTGATCGGCGGCGGCCCGGATCTGGGCGGTGGACCGCTGGCGCAGCGGGTCGAACGCTTTCGCGCCGGCTTCGACCATGTCCGTTCCGGCCTCGTGTGCGAGCCGCGCGGCTCCGATGTGCTGGTGGGCGCGCTGCTGTGCGAGCCGCATGCGCCCGCCTGCGCCGCCGGGGTGATCTTCTTCAATAACGTCGGTTACCTGGGCATGTGCGGCCACGGCACCATCGGGCTGGTCGCCTCGCTGGCCTTCATGGGGCGCATCGGGCCCGGCATGCACCGCATCGATACCCCGGTCGGCGTGGTCGAGGCCGAGCTGCACCTTGACGGCAGCGTCACGGTGAACAACGTGCCCTCGTACCGCGCCAGGAGCGGCGTGAGCGTCGACGTACCGGGCCACGGCCGCGTCACAGGCGACGTGGCCTGGGGCGGCAACTGGTTTTATCTGGTGTCCGGTCACGGCTTCGACCTGCGCGCCGGCCAGGTCGACGTGCTGACCGGATTTGCCGCGCGCGTGGCCGCAGCGCTGGAACAAGCCGGCATCCGCGGCGACGATGGCGCGGTCATCGACCACATCGAACTGTTCGGCCCTTCGCGTAGCGGCAACGACAGCCAAAGCTTCGTGCTCTGTCCCGGCAAGGCCTACGACCGTTCGCCCTGCGGCACCGGCACCAGCGCCAAGCTGGCCTGCCTTGCCGCCGACGGCAAGCTGGCCGAGGGCGCGCTGTGGCGGCAGGAGAGCATCATCGGCAGCGTGTTCGAGGCGTGGTACCGGCGCGACGGCGCGCGCATCCTGCCCAGCATCCGCGGGCGGGCATGGATCAGTGCCCGGGCCGAGCTGGTGTTCGACGACAGCGATCCGTTTGCCGCCGGTATCGTCAGTGGCTGAAACGCGGGTTCGGACGGGTCATGTAGTACCACTCATGGCCGGCGCGCGCTTCGGCATCCGGAAACAGAATGCGGCCGTCGAATTCGGCCAGTACCGGCGTGCCGTCTTCGCGGGTGCCGATCCGCTCGCCCTGCGACACCGGATCGAAGCTCGACCAGGAACGCTCGAACCTGTCGCCGTCGAACTGCTTGTCGTACACCGCCACCATCGACAGCGCCTCCATCCGGTCCGGCGCAACCGGCTGCGGCGCGGGCGCGTCGATCAGGCCCAGGTGCGCCAGGGTATTCATGACGGCCCGGTAGGCAACACCTGGTGCGGCCGGGTCCTGGTGCTGGCCGCATTCGAGCGTGAGCGCGTAACCTCCGGTCGAGCGCATGTATTCGGTGGTGCCGACGCCGTACCTGACCACCTTGTCCAGCTGCGACGAATCGGCTGATTGCATGCGCCGCCGCACCCCGAGCGCGTAGGTCGAGAGCCAGCCTTCCACGAAGCGCCGCACCCCCAGGCGCCGGGCCAGCGCCCGTTCGCTGGCCGCATGCGCGAATGCTTCCAGCGGGCCGGGATTGTCGCGCGGGCCGACCATGACGAACGGTTCGCCCTGCGCGGTGAAGGAATGCAGGTCGAGCAGCACGTCGTGCCGCGCCAGCAAGGGACATAGCCAGTTGGCCACGCGGTCTTCGAAATCCTGCGGCGCCACATTCGGCAACAGGCTGCGGTTCAGGTTACGTTCGCCGCCGCGCCGGCCCAGCCGGTAAGCCAGCGGATTGGTCACCGGAACGAAGGTCACGCTGCCGCGGGCGATCAGCAGACGCCCGGCATCGAGTTCGGCGCAGATACGCAGGATCGCCTGGGTACCGCAGGTCTCGTTGCCATGCACGGCGCCGGTGACGATCAGGCGCGGCCCGGATTCCAGGCCGGCGTACTCGATGGATTTGAAGTGGGTCTGATGCATAGCCCGGGGCGGCGAGTGGGGATGATCCGATTTTAACGCCATTCTCTGGCGTATATGCCGTGTGCGTGGCATCATCGCCACTTTGCCCATGATCCGCAACCCTGGCCTCGATACCCTGCGCGCACTGGCGATCATCCTGGTGGTGCTGCACCATTACGTTCTGTTTGTCAGCCACGAGAGCACGTTCGGCGCCATCGGCGATGTCGGCTGGATCGGTGTGGACCTGTTTTTCGCGCTGTCGGGTTACCTGATCGGCAACCAGATCTTCGCCGCCATGCGCCGGCCCGAGGGACTGCACCTCGGGCGCTTTTATGCGCGCCGCCTGCTGCGTACCTTACCCAACTTTTACGTGGTGCTGGCCCTGTACGCGGCCTGGCCCTGGTTCCGCGCCGGGCTGGAGCTGCCGCCGCTGTGGCGCTTCCTGACCTTCACGCAGAATATCAACCTGGCCCCGGGCACCGCGTTCTCGCACGCCTGGTCACTGTGCATCGAGGAGCAGTTTTATCTTGTGCTGCCTGCCGCGGCGCTGCTGCTGAAACCGGGCCGGCGTTCGCCGCGCTGGAGCTGGGCAGGCATCGTGCTCGTCGTCGCGGGCGGCCTGCTGGCACGCGCCTGGCTGTGGAACAATGAGACGGACGCCCATCACTACTTCCGCTTCATCTATTACTCATCCCTGTGCCGGCTCGATGAGCTCGTGGCGGGAGTGGCGCTGGCCCTGATGCGCAATCACCATCCGTTGGCGTGGCGCCGTCTGACGGCGCACGGCAACGTGGCGTTGGCGCTCGGCCTGGCGGTGATGCTGCCGACCTGCTGGTGGTTCCTTGACAACCGCCTGGCCGCTTCGGTGACGCTGTTCGGCTATCCCTTGCTGGCGCTGGGGTTCGCGCTGCTGATCCTGGCGGCCCTGAGCGAGCGGTCGATCCTGCGGCGCGTCGAAGTGCCGGGCGCGCGCCATCTGGCGCTGTGGTCGTTCGCCATCTACCTGATCCACAAGCAGGTCGGCATTCTGGGTGGCGCGGCGCTCGACGGCCGGGGCATCACGCCCGACAGCGTTGGCGCCATCGTGGCGCTGATGGCCTTGTCGGTGCTGTGCGGCTGGCTGCTGTACCGCTGCGTGGAACTGCCCTTCATGGCACTGCGCGAACGCTTCGTGCCGATGGTTTCACGCGTCGATGACGCCAAAGGCTGACGGTTCCGCCTGCAAAAAGGCGATGACGGCGCGCGCATCGCCGTCGCTGCCGGCGATCGCGCGGCGCAGGCCCGGCACCGCTTCCAGGGTGTGCGGGCTGCGGTAGGCCTCGATCAGCAGGGCCACCAGGTCGGCCGGGTTGCCGCATGCGCGGCGCATGCGCGTTTCGATCACCGACAGCAGCGCGCGCTGCATGCGCGGGGTCGGGTTGCTGATGTGGCCGAAAATGAGCGGGGTGTTGGCGATCGACTCGCACAGCGAGCGCTCGATCTGTTCCGGCTTGAGGTCGGAGGCGATGTCGAAATAGGCCGGGTTCCAGCGCGTGCGCGCGTACGGATGGCCGGCCGGGAAGGAGTCGACCGTCTCGAAGCCGCAGACGCGGCTGAGGTAGGCGATCGAATGGTGCAAGGTCGAGAGCAGGGGCATCGCGCTAGTGTAGCGCAAGCGCCGCCCCTGCGCCGGCATCAGGCCACGGCGGCGTCGATGTCGGCGTCGGCTTGCGCCTGGGCCTTGGCCACCGCGTCCGGACCCATGCCCATGCCTTCGGCGTAGACGAACGTCACGTCGGTCATGCCCAGGAAGTTGAGCAGCACTTGCAGGTGCGGTACCTGGGTATCGGTCGCGCCGCCGCGGTGGATGCCGCCGCGCGAGACCGCCACGTAGACCTTCTTCCCGGTCAGCAGACCCACCGGGCCGGTGGCGGTGTAGTTGAAGGTGACGCCGGCACGGGCGATGGCGTCGAACCAGCTTTTCAGCTGCACGGTCATGCCGAAGTTGTACATCGGCGCGCCGATCACCAGCACGTCGGCCGCCTGCACCTGCGCGATCAGCGCGTCGTCCAGCGCCACGCGTGCCTTCTGCGCGGCAGAGCGCTGGTCGGCCGGGGTGAACAGTGCGCCAAGGGTGGCTTCGTCCAGCACCGGGTGCGGAGCGGCGGCCAGATCGCGGCGGCTCACCTGGGCGTCGGGCGTGGCGGCGAGCAGCCTGGCGACGATGGCATCGGCCATGCGGGTCGATTCGGAACCTTGGCTACGGGCGCTGGAATTAATTTGCAGGATGTTCATGTTGTGGTCCTCTCGACGGTTTGAGCTGCGATGTGGACACTTTACTCGTTCCAAAATCCATGCGGAAGGCGTTAAAATGGATAACATTATTCGCCTGATGGGACAATCGCATGAATGTGGAAGCCAATGACCTGCTGCTGTTTGCCCGCATCGCCGAGGCGGGGAGTTTCAGCATGGCGGCCGAGCGGGTCGACCTGCCCAAGTCGACCGTGTCGCGCCGGATCGCGCTGCTGGAAGCGCAACTGGGCGAGCGCCTGCTTCAGCGCACCACGCGCAAGCTGGTGCTGACCGAGTTCGGCGCCAGCCTGCTCGAGCATGCGCGCAAGGTGGCCGACGAGGTGGAGGCGGCCGGCGCGCTGGCGCAGCACCGCCAGCAAGCGCCGAGCGGCAAGCTGCGCGTATCGATGCCAGCCGACTTCGCCAATCTGGGCATGAGCGAGGTGATGGGCGAATTCATGCGCCGCTATCCCGCCGTGACGCTGGAGCTGGATCTGTCGCCGCGCCGGGTCGATCTGCTGCGCGAAAACTTCGACGTGGCCATTCGCATGGGCGACCTGCCGGACGATGCCTCGCTCAATGCGCGCAAGGTGGCGCTGGAACGGGTGGCGCTATATGCCTCGCCCTCGTACATCGCCCAGCGTGGCGAGCCGCAGACGCCGGACGAGCTCTTTGGCCACGATCTGCTTTGCCTGCTTAACCGGACCGGCGGTCCCGCAGCCTGGATCCTCACGCGCGGCAAAAGCGTGTGGAACAAGGAGCTGCCGGCCCGGCTGACCGCCAATTCGCCCGATCTGCTGGCGCGCATGGCGTGCAACGGTACCGGCATCGCCGCCAGTTCCGCCATTTTCGCCGAGCCGCATGTGCGCAGCGGCGCCCTGGTGCGCGTGCTGCCCGAGTGGGAGCTGCCGATGGTGACGGGGTGGGCGGTGTTTCCCGGCCGGCGGCTGATGCCGGCCAAGACACGCGCCTTTCTCGACCTGATGCAGGAAATCTGTTGCGAGGAGGGCGCGCGCCTTGATGGGCACGGGCGCTTTGCCTGCGGCGCGGCCGCGACCTAACGCGGCGCGCCTTCCAGCTGGGCGCGCTGGCGCGCCAGCACCGGTTCGATGGCCTTGCCCACCGCGATCTGCGGATTGGAGTAGCCGTCGTCCTTGCCGGCCTCCTTTTCGCGCTGCAGGATGATCGTGCGCGCGGCCGCATGCGCCTGCTCGAACGACAGGGTCGACACGCGCAGCTGTTCGTCGTACATCGCCCGGCCGAAGAAGGTCAGGTCCGATTTGCTGCCGCAGCCGTACGAGGTATGGTCGGCGTCCGACGCGGTCATGACCAGCGTATTGTCGTCGCTGAGAGGCTTGATCCAGTTCCCGGCGAAGCAGGCCGAGATCGACAGCACCCGGTAGCGGATGCCGGCGTCGTCGAGCCATTTGCGCAGGTCCGGCGGCATCACCGGCTCGACCTGGAGCGGGGCGAATTGCGCCGCCAGTTCGCCGTCGCCGGCGCCATGCGAGGTCAGATGGATGAACAGCACGTCTTCGTTCTTGTCCATGACCTCGGCGATGGCATCGATCGCGCGATGCAGATTGAGCGGCGTGGCCCACGGCAGCTGGTCGACCGTGGCGCGGTGGTTGAGCAGTTGCAGGCCGCGTCCGGCCGCGTCGAAGCGGCTGGCCATGACCTCCGACACCATGGTGCTCTCGTTGCGGAACACTTCCTGCCCTTCGTACGGGGCGAAGGTGATGGTGTACATGTCGATCACGCCTGGCCGCTGCGGCTTGAGCGCGTCGGCCTGCTCGTCGAGCAGCGTGAGCTGCGTTTCCAGCAGGTCCTGCGTCAGCGCGAACGCCTCGCGCGGGGCCGCTTGCTCGTCCGGTTCATCCCACCAGGTCGACGATGGAATCAGCCAGCCGGCCGCCACGATGGCCGCCGCCACCGGAATGCGCACGCCCAGCTGGCGCCAAAAACCCTGCGGGCCGGAGCGCGCCAGCACGAACATCTGCGCGGCCACCGGCAGGATGATCGGCGCGTGCCAGAGCGCGCGATAGGCGTCGTCGCTCAGCTTGTCGAGCCAGCCGGCAGCTGCGAGGGCAGCCAGGATCAGTTCTCCGATCGACTCGGTCCACGTCAGTTGCACCAGCATCAGCGCCATGAACTGGGCTGCGCGCGGTGCCTCGGTGGCGCGCTCGCGCACCAGGTAGCTGACCCAGGCCAGCAGCGCGAGCGCCAGAGCGCAGGAGGCCAGTCCGGTCCAGACGAAGGCCGCGCCGGCACCGGCGTAGCTGCGCTGCACGGCAATGGCGAGCAGCACCGGAAGTGCGGCAAGCAGGGCCAGGCGCATCGCGCCCGCCTCGACGCGTTCCCAGCGCACCGGACGCAGGGCCAGCGAGCGCGCGCCTTCGATCAGAACGCCCAGGATCATCGCGGCCGGTTGCCCATCGCTTCGCCCAGGCGGATCGGGCGCTCCGGCAGCCAGGCCGGATTAAAGCCGATCATGCCTTTCCTGAACAGCATGACGATGGTGGACCCCAGCAGGAAGCGGCCCATTTCCTCGCCCTTTTTGAGCACGATGTTCTGGTCGTCGTAGCGCCATTCGCGCAGCTGGCCGGGGCGGGGTGGATTGACCACGCCATGCCAGACGGTGGCGATGCTGCCGACGATGGTGGCACCGACCAGGACCATCACGAACGTTCCGTATTCAGGCGATTCGAACACGCACACCACGCGCTCGTTGCGGGCGAACAGATTGGGGATGCCGCGCGCCGTGGTCGGATTGACCGAGAACAGGTCGCCGGGCACATAGATCATGCGCGTCAGGCGGCCGTTGCATGGCATATGCAGGCGGTGGTAGTCCTTTGGACTCAGGTACAGATTGGCGAAACTGCCGTGCTGGAACCGTGCGGCCAGGCCGGTATCGCCGCCGACCAGGGCGGTGGTGGTGAACTGATGGCCCTTGGCCTGGAAAATCTGGTGATCGTCGATCGTGCCGCACTGGCTGATGGTGCCATCGACCGGGCAGACGAAATCGGCGGCCGCCAGGGGGCGCGCGCCATCCTTCAGCGCCCGCGTAAAAAAGTCGTTGAAGCTGGCGTAGCCGGCGATATCCGGATTGAGTGCTTCGTCCATGTTCACGCCATATTTGCCGACAAACCAGCGGATCAGCCTGGTGGTGTTACTGCCTCCCTTGGCGCCGGCAACGCGTCCGGCGAACTGCGTCAGGGCCTGCTTGGGCAACAAATACTGCGGAAGGACTTTTAAACGGGACACGTTGTTTGCCTGTGGCGAATAAAGAATGGCGAATTATGCCCGCACTGGGCAAGATTGGCGAATTTGCTGCAGCGCAGGCAGAACACCGGGAAATAATTTCAAGAATTCAACATTGGTCAATCATTCTGGTAGGCAATATTGGCTCTGAATTTTTCCTTTTAATTTCATGCACATACATACCTCTGCACGGCTGACCTTGATGGCAGCCGCGGTGGTGGCCGCAGTCGGCGCGCAGGCCCAGACCGCCGCGCCGCTCAAGGCGGACGACAGCAAGGCGGAGGGCAGGTCCGCCATTCAAAAGGTGGAGATCAAGGGTTCGGCCGACGCCTACAATGCGCGCCGCGACGATACGGCCAGCAAGATCGTCGTCAGCCGGGCGCGGCGGCGCTCGGTCTATCCGGTGGATCCTGCGCTGCGCATGACGCTGGAAATGCGGTTTTAAGGCGTGTGGTGCGACCTGAAATAGCGCCGCGCCACCACGATGGCGATGCTCTGCATGGCTGCGCACAGGAAGAAGGTACTGCCGATGCGCCAGTCTTGGGCCGGCAGGTGGCTGACCGCGCCGAGAATCGGGGTGCCCACCAGCGGCATGACCACGATGCCGACGCTGCCGATCGACTGCAGCGATCCCATCAGTTCGCCCTGTTCGCCGGCACCGGTCTGTTTCGAGATAATGCCCTGCAGGGCCGGGCCGGTGGCGAACGACAGCAGGTTGCAGAGGATGAAGGCGTACATCATCCACCCCTGCGTGGCCAGGCCGTAGAGCAGATAGATGATCGCGCCCGAACTCAGTCCGATCAGCGCCAGGTGCTTTTCGCCGAAGCGCTTGATCAGCATGCCGAGCAGGCCGGCCTGCACCACCGCCGCGCACATGCCCACGCAGAACAGTGCGATGCCGTTGTCGCGCGGGGTCCAGCCGAAACGGAAGGTGGTGTACAGCACCCACGTGGTCTGCAGCATCATCGCCGCGAAGGTCATCAGGGTGTAGACGATGACGAGACCGCGGATGTCGGTACGGCGCGCCAGCTTGAGCAGCGCGGCAAAGGGATTCACGCGGGCCAGGTCGAACGGTTTGCGGGCCGCCTGCGGCAGCGATTCCGGCACCGCGAAGTAACCATAGATGAAGTTGGCCGCCGACAGGCCGGCCGCCACGTAGAACGGCAGATGCAGGTCGACGTTGCCAAGCAGGCCGCCGAGCATGGGGCCGCAGATAAAACCCAGGCCGAACGCGGCGCCGATCTTGCCGAAACTCTTGGCGCGGTTTTCGTGGGTCGAGACGTCCGACGCATAGGCCGAGGCGACCGACATGCTGGCCGACGACATCCCGCCCACCACCCGGCCGAGGAACAGAAAGGCCAGGTTGGGCGCCCACGCGGTGGCCAGGAAGTTGATGCACATGCCGGCCATGGAGTACAGCATCACCGGGCGGCGCCCGATGCGGTCGCTGATGGCGCCCAGCATCGGCATAAAGATGAACTGCATCAGGCCGAACACTGTGGTCATGATCCCAACCCACAGCGCCTGCTGGTCGCGGCCCTGAACGAATTCGCCCACCAGCGGCGGCAGCACCGGCACGATCAGGCCGATGCCGAGCATGTCGATGAACACGCAGATCAATACGAAATTGAGGTTTCCGCGTGAGGCGGAGGCAGGCAATGGAGCGGTCATTGGCGGTCGCAATTCGAGAGGACCGCGTATCTTACCGTAGTTAGCCGTCCCGCTGCGACAGCGCGTCGGCCAGGGCGTTTTTGTGGCGCGGGACCCAGTGCAGCGTGACGCCGTCGAGCTGGCCGAGCAGCACAAGCGCGCGGGCGCGGTAGGGCGCCAGCGCGGGCGCCGCCGCCGATGCCGCGCCGGAGACATCGTCGACCACCACCCGGCTGTCGCCATGGACGGCCAGCCCATGGGCGCCAGCCTGGAGGGCCGCTTCCAGCAGCGCGATCAGGGCCAGGTATTCGGCCTGGCTGCTATTGCCATGGCCAGCTTCCTGCGAGATTTCGATACGTTCGCCGTGCGGACCGCACAGCAGCGCGCCGATGGCGCAGCGCCCCGGGTTGGGGCGCGCCGAGCCGTCGAACCAGGCGCGCCATGGCGAGTCGGGGGCGGCATGGCGGCCGTCGTGCGCGCGCTTTTGCGCCTGCTTCTTCAAGGCGCGCGTGCGGGCGCGTTCCAGCTGCGCCGCCGCCAGCGCCGCACGCTCGGCCAGCAGCTGCGCCAATCCGCCGGCGCCAGCCTTGCCGGTGAGCGTCTGCCGCAGCGCAGCGGCCAGGGGGATCCCCGTGCTGGCCGCCAGCCGGCGGCTGGCACTGCGTTCGGACTGGTACGCCGCGCGCTCGAGTTCAAGGTCGTCGATCATGCGCGCAGCATATCACCGCCTTAGTAACGGTGCGGATTGTCGGGACGGCGATCGTGAACGTTGCGCACGCCGTCGCCATCGCGATCGTGGTCGTAGCGGTTGGCGATGCCGTCGTTGTCGCGGTCATGGTCGCGTCGATCGTTGTTGCCGCGACGGTCCCAGCGCGATGGTTGCATCACCCAGTGGCCGTCATGCTGGACCCAGGCCGGCGGCGCGTAGCTGTAGCCGCTGCGTTCGCGGATCCAGACGCCTTGACTCCAGTGATAGCGGCCGTGGCGCCACTCCCAGTGGCCAGGCGCCCACACGTAGCCGTGGCGCGGCGGCGGCACGTGCTCGAAACGCGCTGCCGGCGGCGCCGAGTTGATTACGACCCGAAAGTCGGTCTGCGCCTGCGAGGACAGCGGCATCAAGGCGGCTGTGCCAAGGACAATCGATGCTGCGATGGTGAGAGTGCGTTTCATGTCGTTCTCCTGTTGGACTGCTGTGATGCCAATATATCGGCTTGCACGGCGGCTTTGG